>JAFAUE010000409.1 GCA_019243475.1 Acidobacteriota bacterium
GATTTTGCGAGATTCCGCCGCGCTGGTAAAATCTTTACTGTACCTCTTTTACGCGTATGTGGGGCTATAGCTCAGCTGGGAGAGCGCATCGTTCGCAACGATGAGGTCGTCGGTTCGATCCCGACTAGCTCCACCAATTTCAATCACTTACAAAACCAGTTTTCCACATTACGTTCCATTACGTTCCAATTGAACTGCGGAGCGGCGGTGTTTGCCCACCTGTTTCGCGATTGATGAGATCAAATATCGAACCAATACTCGCGCCAATGACGTCCCCCTTTTTTCGCACATGTAGGACTACGAAATCAGGTTGAACATATACCACTAGTGGCCGTCAACCCGCCGAGGAGCCAGCGCGAAATTTTCTCCGAAGTCGCCGCGCGATGGAAGCCGCTCACTGCTGCCAGCCACCGCCGAGCCCTCTATACAACTGGACCATCGCCAGCAGCTCGTTCAACTGACCCTGCACGAGGCCGAGCTGCGCGTTGAAGTAGTTGGTGTCATTGGTCAGCACTTCGAGATAGCTGGTTGCGCCGCCTTGATAGCGCAAATGCGAGAGCCGCGTCGCGTCAGCGGCCGACGCAACAAGTTGGCGCTGCTGTTCGCTGAACTCTTGCGTCTTGCGATACGCAACCAGTGAGTCCGACACATCGCGAAACGCGCCTTGGATTGCCTGCTCGTAGACGAGCAACGCCTCCTGCTGCTGCGCTTCAGACAAACGGACATTCGACCGCAACCGCCCCGCCGTGAAGATGGGCTGCGCTACGCTCGGTCCGAAGCTCCACAAGCCCGCCGGACCGGTGAACAAGCTGGTGAGCGCCGAGCTTTGAAATCCTGCGCTCGCAGTGAGTCCGATTTGCGGGAAGTACTGCGCGCGCGCAACGCCGATTTCGGCGTTCGCCGCGATCAGCGCTTGCTCCGCTTGCCGAATGTCAGGACGGCGCTCCAACAGGGCCGAGGGAATTCCCGCCGGAATCTGCGGAGCGTGCGGCTGTTCGGTGAGTGCGTGTCCGCGTGGCACCGGACCGGGATTTTTGCCGAGCAGAATGCTGATGAAGTTCTCCTGCTGTTCGATCTCACGCTCGAGCGTAGGAATCTCCGAGCCGGCTGTGAAGACGAGCTGTTCGGCCTGACGCACATCGAGCAGCGAGGTTGCGCCGCCGTTCGCGAGTACCTGTGTCAAGCGCAGCGAGTCCTGGCGTGACGCCAGCGTATGCCGCGAAATTTCGAGCTGCAGGTCGAGCGCTCGCAGCGTGAAGTAGCCGCTCGCGACATTGGCGACGAGCTCAGCTTTGATCTCGCGCTGTCCCCACTCGGTCGCAGCGAGGTTGGCGCGAGCGGCTTCCGTAGCACGACGATACTTGCCCCAGAAGTCGATTTCCCAATTTAACTGTGCGCCGACCTGCACGGCGTCGGTTTCAATGGGGCGTAGCACTTTTCCTTGGGGCGAGCGCTCGTTTACTGCCGTGCCTGCGGCGCTCACGGTTGGGAACTGGTTTGAGCGCGCGATGCCGAGCTGCGCCTGCGCCTCAAGGATTCTGGCTCCCGCACGGCGTACATCGTAGTTCTGCTCGAGCGCTGTCTTGATGAGCTGCTGCAGTTGCTCGTCCTGGAAGAGCTCCCACCACTTCTCGTCGCCCACGGATTTCGCATCGGTGTTCGTCGGGTCTTCTTCCCCAAGTCCGCGATAGAGGCCGGGTACATCTGCCTGCGGACGTTTGTAATTCGGCCCAACCGTGCACCCGGTGAGCAGCACGATCAACAAGCACACAGCAGCGGTACAGCTACTTAACTTAGTCATCGCCCGCCTCCTGCCTCGCAGGCACCAGTGCCATCGCCGCTTTGCGCTCCTGCGGTCGCAGCACCACGTAGAAGATCGCGGGAACAAAGAAGATGCCGATTGCGCTCGCGGCCAGCATTCCTCCGATCACGGTAGTGCCCATGATCTGGCGCGCGACGGAACCCGCACCGCTCGCCGTCCACAGCGGAATACATCCGAAGATGAACGCGAACGACGTCATCAAAATCGGTCGCAAGCGCAACTTCGCGCCTGCAAGCGCGGCTTCGGCGAGCGCCATCCCCTTGTCGTGCTCGTCCTTCGCGAATTCGACGATCAAGATTGCGTTCTTTGCCGCCAGGCCAATCAGCATCACAAGCCCAATCTGGGAATAGACGTCGCTCTCGATCTGCACCAGGAACGGCGGATAAAACGCGCCAATCAGCGTGCGGCGCAGCCAGAGAATTGCGAATGCTCCAAAGACTGCAACCGGCGTGCTGAGTAGAACGCTGAAGGGCAGTGTCCAGCTTTCGTACAGCGCAGCGAGAATCAGGAAGACGAAGAGCAGCGACAATCCGAAGATCACCGCTGGAGATACACCCTGCTGCGCCTTCTTTTCCTGATACGAGATGCCGAGGTAGTCGTATCCCATTTCGGGAGGCATCGTCTGCCCGAAGACCTCTTCCAGCGCCTTCATTGCCTGATCGGAGCTGTATCCTGGAGCAGCACTGCCATTGATCTGCGCGGAGCGATACAGGTTGTAGCGCAGGAGGAACTCGGGACCAGGTCGTGACTCGAAGCGCGTGAGCGCCGACAGCGGCACCATGGCTCCGTTCTTGTTCTTCACATAGAACTGGCCGACATTCTCTGCATTCGTGCGGTAATCGCCTTCCGCTTCGATGTACACCTGCCACTGTCGTCCGAAGCGATTGAAGTAGTTGATGAACAGCCCGCCCATGAACGCCTGCACGGTTTTGTACACGTCGTTGATCGCGATGCCTTGCTTGATTACCTTGTCGCGGTCGACGTCGATGAACTGCTGCGGCACGCTGCCGAGAAAGGTGGTGTTGGCGCTCGCGATCTCGGGACGCTTGCGCACCGCAGTCAGGAAGGTGTTCAGGTTCGACGCAAGAAAAGGAATGTCCCTGCCCGCACGATCTTCAAGGATGAAGGTGAAGCCGCCCGCCGTGCCGACGCCAGGAATCGCCGGCGGCGAGAAGTCAAACGCGATTCCCTCCGGGATCTGGCTTAGCTGTTTGTTCAGCCGGGCTTTGATGACTTGGAATTGCTGATCGCGGCTCGTGCGCTGGTCCCAAGGCTTGAAGGTGACCCACACGAACGCGTTGTAAGTGGAGCGAGTGAAACTCAGCAGGCTGAATCCGACGACCGTCGTCGTGTTCTCGACACCGGGCGTGTGCGCCAGAATATCTTCGATCTTCGCCGCGACGTTCTGCGTGCGCTCGAAAGAAGATGCGCTGGGCAGCTGCAAATTGATGTAGAGATATCCCTGATCCTCGTCCGGCAGGAAGCTCGAGGGAACGCGTGCATTGAAGAACCATGCTCCGATTGCGAATGCCCCGAGCATTACCAGCGCGAAGCCCGACTTGCTGAGCAGCGCACCGCAGACGCGTACATAAACGTTGGTTGCGTTCTCGAACGTGCGGTTGAACCAGCCGAAGAAAGGCTTGAGAAATCCGCCCTTTTTCTCGCGGGGCTTGAGCAGCAGTGCCGCGAGCGCTGGACTCAAGCTCAGCGCATTGAACGCCG
>JAFAUE010000070.1 GCA_019243475.1 Acidobacteriota bacterium
GGCTCCCCTGTTGAGCGCTGGTGCCCATCAGGTTGAAGTCGCGGTCATAACGCAGACCGAGGTTCAGCGTCAGCTTGCGGCTCGCCTTCCAGTCATCCTGGAAGTAGAGGCCGAGCATCTTGCCTCCACCCGGCAGGTCCTCTTTGGGATCGCCGTTTGAAATGGACATGCCAACCACCGCTCCGGGCGTTGCAAATCCCTGCGGATACTTCCCGTTCAGTTTGCCGAGAATGACGCTCGGATAGTCGTTGAAGTCCACTTCGAGGGTTGAGTTGAACTCGAAGTAGCCGCCGAGCGAAGGCTCAAAGAGGTAATCGACCCCCCATTTCAGTCCGTGATTCCCGAGCTGATAAGAAAGGTCGTCTTTGAGCTGGAACTTACGCTGGTACGACTGCTGCGGCACGTTGGTGTTCGTCCCGAAGGAGATTGAACCAGGGAACGTGAACAGCGGAGCGCGCGTTTTGCTGTCGATCACATTGTTCCAGTACTGGAATCCGAAGGTAAACGCGTTGACGAAACGAGGGGTCAACAGCGAATTCACCGTTAGGTTCGCGATCTGAAGCTGGTTGGTAGTGAAGTTGCCTTCGGTCAGATCGTTGGTATTGCCCGACTGGTCGTTAAGGCTGTTGTTTCCCTGTGAGGTGTACGAAAGAAACGCCGAGTGTTTCTGGTTAAAGATATGGTCGTAACGACCGTTGTAGCGCGTATCGAAATAGGGAGTGGGAATCGTCGGGGAGGCTTGCGCTCCCAGGGACGATACGAGGCTCAGTTCGCTAAAGGCTTTGGCAGTTACGGGAATGGCCGTGTGCTCGCGCAGGTGCTCCCAGGCGAAGAACAGGAAGTCGGCGTCCTTGCGCACCGGACCGCCGGCTGATCCGCCAAATTGCTGGCGGCTGAAGTCGGGTGTCGGCTGATTCGATTTTGCGGAGAAGTAGTCGTTGGCGTTAAGCGCCGTTTCCGTATCGAAGAAGTACAGGGACCCGTGATATTTATTTGTTCCCGATTTGGTAATCACGTTGACGGCAGCGCCTTCCGAGCGACCGTTCACTGCAGAGAAACGCTCGGTCGAGATATTGAACTCCTGGACCGCCTCGAGTGGAAGCTGCATCACCGGGCCGCCGACGGTATTGTCCTTGTCGTCCACGCCATTTACCGTCACGTTGACGTTGCGTCCGTTCGACCCGTTGATGCCGAACACCGCAATGCGGTTCTTCGTCGGATCGTAGGAGTTCACCGGCTTGGCTCCAGGAGCAAGGATTGCCAGGTTGGCAAAGTCGCGCCCATTGAGTGGAAGGTTTTCCACTTCCGTCGGCGTGATGTCGACGCCGATCGAGGTCTTTTCCACATCCAGAACCGGCGGCTCGGCATTCACTTCAACGGTTTCCGAGGCGCTGCCGGGACTCAGCGAGAAATCCTGCGTAGTGGTCCGGCTAACGAGCAACTCGACGTTGCTTGCGCTGACCGTGGCGAAGCCCTTCATCGTGGCTTTTACGATGTAAGCGCCAGGCGCCAGCACATCAAAGCGGTATGCACCCAGACTGTTTGTGGTCTCCCTACGCGTAGTGTTGGTGGCGACTTCGGTTGCCGTTACATTGGCGCCTACTACTACGGCGCCGGACTTATCGGTTATGGTTCCGGCTAGCGACGAACTGGCAGTGACCGCCTGGCCATAGGCAAAGTTGGCTGTGCTCACGAACAGCGCGAGCAGAACCAGGGGTAGTCTTTTCCTCATCGAGATCTCTCCTGGACTTGCATGACTTCCAATAGGGTTGCGCAGGGCTTTGGCGGGATTAAAGGCACGTGCAATACCAGGTACTCTCAATGCATTTTCAGTGAGTTACAACACCATCACGCCGCATTTCGTCCCGAAAAATATATGTTTTGTCCCGGGACGATATGGAATTTGGAAATCCGCCAAAGCTTGCGGAGGAACACCAGCTGCCCAATAACAAGAAAATGGCGCGCTCGACTGCAATATTGCTTGGACCAGTTATGCCGGGACGTCTCTCTGCCTTGTCCCTGTAACCCGTCACCTGTAACCTGTCCCCTAGAAGTATGTCCATGAAGATTCCCGTCGGAATTCTTGGCGCTACCGGCATGGTCGGCCAGCGGTTTATCCAGCTGCTTGAAGATCACCCGTGGTTTGAGGTGAGCTGGCTGGCAGCCTCCGAACGTTCATCAGGGATGACCTATGCTGAGGCTGCGCGCTGGAAGCTGAATACGCCGATTCCTGAACGTGTGGCCAAGATGCGCGTAAATGATGCTGTCCCGGACGGGACGCCGAAGGTGATCTTTGCGGCGCTGGATGCCTCGGCGGCCAAGGAGATCGAGCCGAAGTTTGCCGACGCGGGATGCGCCGTCATCACCAACTCGAGCGCCTTTCGCATGCATAAAGATGTCCCGCTGGTTATCCCCGAGGTTAACGGCGATCATTTCAAGCTCATCGACCAGCAGTCCTGGCACAAGAAAAATGGCGGATACATTGCCACGAATCCCAATTGCTCGGCCATAGGTCTGGTCATGGCGCTAGCGCCCATACATCGCCATTTCGGAGTGGAAGCCGTCTTTGTAACGACCATGCAGGCCGTGAGCGGCGCTGGATATCCCGGTGTAGCCTCGCTGGACATTCTTGGAAATGTGATTCCCTACATCGCCAAGGAAGAGGAAAAGCTCGAGGAAGAAACGCGCAAGCTTCTGGGTGAATTGCGCAACGGCGCAATACAAGATGCCTCCTTTAAAATCAGTGCTCAGTGCAATCGCGTGGCGGTCGAAGACGGCCATACCGAATCGGTATCGATCAAGTTGAAGAGGATCGCGAAGGAAGAGGAGATTCTTGAAGCCTGGAGCAGCTTCCGTTCACGTCCGCAGGATGTAGGCTTACCCACTGCTCCGAAGCGTCCGGTCATCTACAACTCCGGCATCGATCGTCCGCAGCCGCGACTCGACGTAAATCATGGGAACGGCATGAGCGCCACGGTCGGCCGCCTGCGCCCGTGCAATCTGCTCGATTGGAAGTTCACTGTTCTCTCGCACAACACCATTCGCGGCGCCGCCGGAGCCGCAGTGTTAAACGCTGAGTTGCTGAAGGAAGACGGCTATTTCCACTAAACGAAAGCTTGGACTGAATAGGAAAAGAGCCGGGGTTGCCGCATGCTGGTAATGAAATTTGGCGGTACCTCGGTGGAAGACGCCACCGCGATTGACCGGGCGGCAAAGATTGTGGCTGCACGTCGCGAGCGACGACCTGTCGTTGTGGTAAGCGCAATGGCGAAGGTCACTGACCAGCTTCTTGCGGCGGGCGAGGCAGCGGGTACAGGCGATAGTCATAAAGCACTGGAGCTCTCACGGGCGCTGCGCGAGCGGCACTATGCGACCGCAGGTGAATTGCTCGGTACTGGACTATTCACGTCATTCCATGCCGAGCTTGAATCCGAGTTCGATGCCCTCGACGAGCTGCTGCGAGGCATTGCCGCGGTCGGCGAACTGACACCGCGCACCACGGACCTGGTTGCATCCTTTGGCGAGCGGATCTCCAGCTGCATGATTGCGCCAGCATTTGCCGCGCGTGATTTGCCGGCGGTGCACGTGGATTCCCGCGCATGCATCGTCACGGATGCCAATCACACCAAAGCCGTTCCACTGTTCCCCGAAATCGATCTGCGCCTGGCGCACTATGTGCGTCCGCTGCTCGAAAGAGGGCAGATTCCCATTATGGGCGGATTTATCGGCAGCACACGCGATGGCGCCACAACGACACTCGGGCGAGGCGGTTCGGATTTCACCGCCGCCATCGTCGGCGCAAGTCTCGGAGCTGAAGCCATTGAAATCTGGACCGATGTGGACGGCATGATGACCACCGATCCGCGGGTTTCCAAGGACGCCCGGCGCATTCGCAGCATCAGTTTCGACGAAGCCGCCGAACTAGCATACTTCGGAGCAAAGGTGCTTCATCCGGCAACTCTGTTGCCCGCGGTGCAGAAGGACATTCCCGTTCTGGTCCTGAACTCGAGAAATCCCAGCTGCGAGGGCACGCGCATCATCGCGCGCGCGCCCAGATGCCGGAACTACTTTAAAGCCATTGCCGCCAAGCGTCGCATCACCATTGTGGACGTCGTTGCTACGCGCATGCTCATGGCCCATGGCTTTCTGCGAAGCATCTTTGAGGTCTTTGATCGCCATCGCTGTCCTGTAGACATGGTTTCGACATCCGAGGTGAGCGTCTCGCTCACAGTCGATTCAACCGAGGCCATTCCGGAGATTGCCGCTGATCTGGAAAAGCTGGCTGATGTGAAATACGAAGGGCGCAAGGCGATTGTCTGCCTTGTGGGCGAAAACATCCGTGGCACGAGAGGGATTGCTGCCAAAGTGTTCGGCGCATTGCCGGATGCAAACGTGCGCATGATTTCGCAAGGCGCATCCGAGATCAATATCAGCTTTGTCGTAGAAGAAGATGACGTGGATGAGATCGTGCGCACTCTGCACAAAGTCTTTTTCGCCGATCCCGATCCGGCAGTCTTCGCTTAAAACAACATAAATCGGTCTGATCCGTTAAATCCGTTCAATTCGCTTTCAAGTCTTTGAGATGGTGGAATCGATGCGAGTGCTTCTGCTTGGCAATGGGAAAACCGGCTCCCTGGTCGGAGAGGTTGCGCTTGCACGCGGACACAGCGTCGAGGTTTTAACCTCCCAGGAGAATCTGCATGCGCGTGCATTGACCGCGGATCGACTGCGAGAGATCGATGCCGCCATTGATTTCACGAATCCCGAGGCGGTACTAGAGAACATGGCGGCCTGCATTCGACATCGCTGCCCTATCGTGGTGGGAACTACAGGCTGGTATCAAAAAGTTTCCGAAGTGCAAAAAGAGGTGGAGGCCTCTGGCTCTTCCCTGCTCTATGCTTCGAACTTTTCCATCGGCGTAAACGTCTTTTTCGAAATCATCCACGCGGCCGCAGCAGCATTGAATCACGGATACGAGGCGAAGATCGTCGAGCGCCACCATACGCAGAAGAAAGACGCTCCTTCAGGAACGGCGGTCTCGATGCAAAAGATCGTGGAGGAAGTCGCGAAGAAAAAGCCGGAGATTACCTCAGTGAGAGAAGGTGACACAGTCGGCACCCACGTGCTGCTGCTCGATTCCCAGAATGAGACCATGATGCTGGTACACGATTCGAAAAACCGCCGCGGCTATGCTGAGGGTGCGATACGCGCAGCCGAGTGGCTGGTCGGGAAAAAGG
>JAFAUE010000046.1 GCA_019243475.1 Acidobacteriota bacterium
TTCAAGAGCGCCGTGAAGGATGGCGAGCACGGCAGCGAAGACAAGAAATAGCTTGCACTTTGAGTGCTGCCCCACCGCCGTCGATTCCAGCCTATTCTTTCCCTACCCATTCCTGTTGCGGGACCTGATCTGTGCCGCCCTCAGCCAAGCACACTTGGGCTGTGCTTGAGCAGCATTCGATACACTAGAGGCACTGGTAAGCCGACCACATTGAAGTAGCAGCCTTCGATTCGTGGAATCCAGCGCGATGCAATGCCCTGGATTGCGTATGCCCCGGCTTTGTCCATGGGCTCGCCGGTTGCGACATACGCCCGGATTTCTGCTTCGGTGATCTCGGTTACGGCAACGCGAGTCACCTCCGCGGCCTCGGCGCTTCGCCAGTCTCCATCGCCGTGCCACATCAGGCAAACGCCAGTCACAACGTAGTGGCTTCGTCCGCTGAGCTGGCGCAACATCCGGGCAGCGTCTTCCATGTCGCGAGGCTTACCCAGCGGGATTCCCATTTTGAGATCAAAGACGACTTCTGTATCTGCCGCTAGAACTACCGGCTGATCGTCAGGAGAAAGTTTCCCGGCAACGTTCTCGGCTTTCTCGCGCGCGAGACGGCGCACGCACGTCTCGGGAGTTTCTCCAGGCCGGTGCTCCTCCATCACATTGGCGGCCTGCACCGAAAAGGGAATGCCCGCGTTCCGCAAAAGCTCCTGTCGCCGCGGCGAGGCTGAAGCAAGGATAAGCATTCAGTTAAGACCGGGGTTTCCGCTTGCAAGGAGAGTGCAGAGGTCAGGGATCGATCAGTTTCCCGTCGAGGATTGTGTACCGCACACGCCCGCGAAACCGTTTTCCGATAAACGGAGAGTTCCTCGCTTTCGACTTCGATTCCTCAGCACGGAATATCCATTCTTGTTCCGGATCAAACAAGGTCAGATCAGCCACCGCTCCCACCCGAAGAACTCCAACATCCTTCCAGCCCATAAGGGCTGCTGGGCCAATGGAAAGCCACCGGACCGCGGTCTCACATTCGCCGCCCGCAGCCATGAGCGCGATCGGCAAGGCAGTCTCAAGACCCGTAGTCCCGAACGGAGCGCGATCGAACTCCTGATCTTTCTCGTGCGCGGCGTGAGGAGCGTGGTCGGTGGCAATGCAGTCGATCGTGCCGTCGCGTAAGCCATCCCAAAGAGCCTGCCGGTCTGCTTCGCTACGCAGCGGCGGATTCATCTTGCAGTTGGTATCGTAGTCGCCGACCTCCTCGTCGGTGAGCAGCAGATGATGCGGCGTGACTTCGCAGGTAACGTGAACTCCGCGCTTTCTGCCGTTGCGGACATTCTCGAGCGCAGCTACTGTAGAGATATGCGCGACGTGAAGGTGAGCTTCGGTCTCCGCCGCAAGCTCGATGTCGCGGGCGACGATCGAAGCCTCCGCTTCTGCCGTAACGCCGCGTAATCCCAGGCGAAAGGCCGTACGTCCGGCATGCATTACCCCACCCTGGCTCATGCGCGTGTCTTCGGCATGCTGAATCACCGGAATCCCGAGTTCCTTGGCCGCGAGCAGCGCCTTGTGCATGATTGCGTCGCCCAAGATGGGACGCCCATCGTCTGTGACAGCAGCCGCTCCAGCGTCAACCAGAGCGCGGAAATCGGTGAGCTGCTCGCCCTGACTGCCCAGCGTGGCAGCCGCGATTGGCCGGACTTTTACTTTTGCGCGACGTTCCGGCGCCTGCATCCATCGCGTAATTTCCGGTGAATCGTTGACGGGGTTGGTATTGGGCATCGCGCAGACGGTGGTGAATCCTCCTGCGGCCGCCGCTGCAGTGCCTGTCGCGATGGTCTCTTTGTGTGTCTGCCCCGGCTCCCGAAGATGCACGTGCAAGTCTATGAAGCCAGGCGAGACGAGCAGACCATCAGCCTCGATCAGTTGGTAATCCTTGTTGGGAATTTTTCCATGCGGCTCGATTGCCGCGATGCGACCGTCGTTGGTCAAGACGTCGAACCTTTCAGTCTCAGACTTGCCACCACAAATACGGGCATTGCGAATCAGCAGTGCGCGGTCATCTGCTCTTCTCAAGCGCGGCCTCCCAAGGCACGCAGCAGGATCGCGCGACGCACAGCTACACCGTTGCGAACTTGCTCCAGCACCAGCGACCGCGCCGAGTCGGCAACTTCGCTGGTTAGTTCCATGCCGCGCACCATTGGACCGGGATGCATCACCAGCGCCTTCGCGGGGGCCAGCGCAAGACGCTCCGGTGTGAGCTGATAGTC
>JAFAUE010000021.1 GCA_019243475.1 Acidobacteriota bacterium
AGCTTCTCGTTGGGAAAATCCAGCGTGACCAGGAAATCCCCGAAAACATCAGCGCCAACAAGTCCATCCTCCCCGACGATGGATCTCCTTTCCGCAACGTCGAGGCGGCAGTGCTGGAATTCCAATCCGCCAACCTTGATGGAATCGGAATAGCCTGCATAGGCTTCCGCCGGGCCGTCATCGCCGAATCCGCTTACTTGGCCACGGACCACAGGCTTGATACCTGCTTTCTCCGCGATGCGCTTGTTGATCAATAAACCGCTGGCTCCGGTGTCCAACAGTAGTCTGGCGGTTACGCCATTTATGTTGACGCTCAGTCCATATCCTCGAAGGTGATGAGCGTCGATCATCATGTGTTCCAGCTTGATATCGGTGTGTTTCCCGGGGCTCACGAGGCTGCAGTTACTTTCCGGTTCCTCTTCCTTCAATCGTTGCAAACGGCGCTGTAGAGCGTCGCGAACCTTAGGCTCATCGTCCGTTACGTCGGCCAGATACTTTTCGAGTTCGCGTATTCGATCCGGGCGCCGGAGAGTTCCAATCCACTCGAGACGAATCTCAGGGTCTTGAGGATCAAGTTCATGCGCGTGGTCGATGTGCTTTTTGCCCTGCGCATACATCGACATGGCAAAATCCAACCGCGAAATACCCCAAAATGCTCGAGCATTAGGTCTCGCTGAATTGGCAGCCTTCACCCATTCCACATCGGCATCGTAGATAGCGCCTTTGCGAAACAGGACCTCACCAAGCGCGCTGTGAACTGCCGGATCGTCCGGTACTGTGCTGACGCCTTTTCTCGCCACGTCGAGCGCATCCTGCACTTTTTCTTGTTTCAGCAAACAGCGAGCGGCTCCTGCGTATGCCTGACCCGATTTGGAATCCTGCTGCAGAACGGTTTGAAATTTTGCAATCGCGTCGTCGAAGTGGCCCTCTTGGTAAAGCTTCGTCGCTTCCTTCAGAAGGACACCGCTGGAAGCTCCAGTTGAAAGGGTGGCATTTGCACTCGGCTGCTGCTGCGCAGACGTTGAGGCAAGAAGCACGAACGAAAGCAGAAATGGGAATGCTCGCTGGGCTTGAGATCGAGAGCAGCTCATATCTGAATGAGACAGTCCATCGCTCGACAGTGCCAGTAATATGGCGGAGAGGGAGGGATTCGAACCCCCGATACCCTTTCAGGTATGGCCGCTTTCGAGGCGGCTCGTTTCAACCGCTCACGCACCTCTCCGCGTCAAATCGGCTTTTGCCGTTCGGGAGAACGGCTACTTTCTTCTAGATTCTATCAGTGAGCAGCCGATGCCAGTAGTATCGCGCCAATTACCTCATGCGAACCGCCCGGTGAGAATCATGCCAGGCGAAAATCATCCCTTTCGATGACTGCTCATGCCGGTCTTACTTACGGCGCGATTGGAAGAATTCGCGCAGCAACTGCGAGCATTGCTCCCCAAGAACGTCTGCAGTGACTTCCGTCCGGTGGTTCAATTTGGGATGATTGAGCACTGCCATCGCCGATTCTACCGCTCCCGCTTTGGGATCTTTGGCTCCGTAGATTAAACGCTTGAGCCGCGCGTGCACGATCGCTCCGGCGCACATGGCGCAGGGCTCGATAACGACGTAAAGTTCGCAATCTTCGAGGCGATGATTGCCGATGGCCGCTCCCGCGGCACGCATGGCCACAATCTCGGCGTGGGCTGAGGGATCACGGTCGCGCAGGTTGCGATTCTGACCGGTGGCCACCAGGTCGCCCCACCTCACGATCACTGCGCCGACCGGCACTTCGCCGGCAGCCTGAGCGGCCCGCGCTTCATCGAGCGCGCGCTGCATGAAGATTTCGTCCTGATTCGCCATTCCGGATTGCTGGGGCTACTTCGGGTAAGGATATCGAACGGGCAGGAGTTTGACGTGCCACTTCGTTGTCTCTAGGTCCGTATGGTTCAGTTCCCTTGTTGCAAACTGCCGCAGCATTTGAAACACTGGCGCGCTCCTTTAATCCCACGTCTCACATTCTGAACTCACGATGAATCGCAGAGACTTTCTCAAGACCAGCTCCGCTGCAGTCGCGGGCTTAGCGCTCACGCAAGATGCGACACCACAACCGGCTTCTTCTGCCTCGCCTGGACGGCTCGTGCTGCGTATGAATCGAAATTGGCGATTCAGCCCGCAGCGTA
>JAFAUE010000056.1 GCA_019243475.1 Acidobacteriota bacterium
GGATGGTGAAGACCGCTCCGGGCCAAAAGACGCTGCAGGGCGCGACCACCATTCAGCTCAGCGACGTTCAGGTCGGTGACCGCGTGCTGGTTCGGGGTGCAGGCGCAGATGGCGGTGGTCCAATAAGCGCGTCGACGGTGGTGATCATGAAGCAGGGCGACGTCGCCAACCGTCAGCAGCAGGAGATACAGGACTGGCAGCGGCGTGGCGCGGGCGGCATTGTGCGGTCGATTGACTCGGCATCGGGAGCCATCGTCGTCGCCGCCGGACTGAATCGCACGATGACAATCCAGACGAGTCCTCAGACCGAGTTCCTTCGTTATGCTCCGGACTCGGTGAAATTCAGCGACGCGCGCAAGAGCACGATCAGCGACATCAAGGCGGGAGATCAGCTGCGCGCTCGGGGAAACCGCAGTGCCGATGGTCAGCAGATTACCGCTGAGACTGTCATCTCCGGTTCGTTCAGGAATATCGCCGGGACTGTAACCGCAGTAGATGCTGCGTCCAATACGCTTACCGTCACGGACCTCATTGCCAAGCAGCCGGCGACAGTGAAGGTCACGGCAGACACCCAGATGCGCAAGATTCCTCCCGAAATGGGACAACGTATCGCCGCGTTTCTGCGGCGCGGAGCGGGCGGACAGCAGGGAAACGGCACGCCGGGAGCTCAAAGCGCTCAGCCGGTCGGAGTGGGAACCGGGCTGCGTGGCGGAGGTCAGCCTGGAATGTCGGGCGGGCAGGGTGGTCCTGGCGGTCAAAACGGTCCGCCGGATTTTCAACGCATGATTCGCGCCATGCCGGCCGCTACTCTGGCTGATCTGCAAAAAGGCGATGCAGTAATGATTGTCACGACCCAGGGCTCGGCGGGCGAGCCAGTCACGGCGCTCACGCTCCTCAGCGGAGTGGAGCCCATCCTGACTGCCGCGCCTACGCAGACAAGCGCTGCCAACCTGCTCTCTGGCTGGAGCATGGGCGGGGGCGAAGGCGAACCCCAATAAGGCCCTTTTAATTCTAATAAGGTGAGAAACCATCACGTGAGTTCTACTTTTCTTGAAGTTGTCAGGAAGTTTGCAGTCACATTTCTGCTGGTTGCTTCGTTCTGCTCTCTTGCACTTGCGCAGGGAACCGGCACCCTGCGCGGTAAGGTCGCCGATCCCAGCGGAGCTGTGGTGCCGGGCGCGGTCGTCACGCTGAAGTCAGCAACAGGGGAGACGCGGAGCGCTTCTTCCGGAGCAGACGGCAGCTATGCGGTCAATGGTCTATCTGCGGGCCAGTACAGCATGAGCGTATCGGCGCAGGGCTTTGCTCCGTTTACCAAAACGGGAATCAATGTTGCTGCTGGACGTCCGCAGACCCTGGACATTCCTCTGGAGATTGAAGTCGTTCAGGAAAAAGTGGATGTTCAGTCCGAGGCGAACACCCTCGACACCTCGTCGCAGAACAACGCGAACACCGTCGTACTCAGGGGAAAAGACCTGGACGCGCTCTCTGATGATCCCGACGAGCTGGAATCGGAGCTCACTGCCTTAGCCGGGCCCTCTGCTGGTCCGAGCGGCGGACAGATGTACATCGACGGATTCACGGCAGGCCAGCTTCCGCCCAAGTCTGCCATTCGCGAGATTCGCATCAATCAAAATCCATTTTCCGCGCAGTACGACAAGCTCGGTTACGGCCGCATTGAAATCTTCACCAAACCGGGAACAGACAAATTTCACGGCCAACTTGAATTTCAGGAAAACAACTCGATCTTCAATTCGAAGAACCCGTTCGCTCCAACCGAGCCGGATTATCACACCGAGCAGTACGAAGGAAATTTCGGCGGCCCTTTGGGGAAGAAAGCTTCCTTCTTCCTCGACGCGCAGCGCAGAAACATCAATGACATCAGTGTCGTGAATCCACAGTGCCAGGGCTTCTCCTTGCCGGAGTGCGCGCAGACCACGGTGCCGACTCCACGGACGCGCACCAACGTTAGCCCGCGCCTCGACTATCAGCTCACGCCGACGAACACGGTTACGGCGCGCTACCAGTTCTGGGAAAATCAGGAGCAAAACAATGGGGTCGGGCAGAGCCAGAACCGGATCAGCCTGGCGTCGCTGGGATTCAACCTCGACAATACCGAGCACACAGTCCAGTTAAGCGACACCCAGGTGTTTGGCGCGAAAGTCGTGAACGAGACTCGCTTCCAATACAACCGCGACCATTCCGATCAGACGCCGCTCAGCACCGCTCCAGAGATCAGTATCCCGGGCTTCTTCGGCTTCGGCGGCAACAGCTCCGGCCATGTGATCAATCAGGAAAACCATTACGAGATCCAGAACTACACGTCGGTAATTTCCGGAAATCACTCCACGCGTTTTGGCGGCCGTCTCCGAATCTCGCAGGCCACAGACCAGCTTGCGCAGAATTTCAACGGGACGTTCACCTATCCGTCACTCGCAGCGTACGTGAACAATCAGCCGAGTCAATTCACCATCGCCACGGGCAATCCGGTGATTTCGGACACTTATGTGGACGTTGGCTTATACGCCGAGGATGACTGGAAGGCGCGGCGAAATCTAACGCTGAGCTACGGGCTGCGCTTCGAGACGCAGAGCGCGATTCAGGACCATGGCGACTTTGCTCCGCGCATTGGTCTGGCATGGGGTCTGGGTAAGAGCGGGGCGACTCCCAAAACGGTACTTCGGACGGGTTTCGGCATCTTCTACGACCGTTTTTCGCAAAGCCTGGTGTTGCAGGCGGAGCGCCTGAACGGCGTGAATCAGCAGTTCTTTGTTATCAATTCGCCGAACTTCGGGCCGAACAATATTCCGAGTTCGTTTGCGGCATCGGCGGGAGCGCCCTCGACTGTGTATCGCATCGACCCGCGGCTGCGCGCGCCATATTTAATGCAGTCGGCGCTCGGGATCGAGCATCAGCTTACGAAGACGACCAAGGTCTCGCTCACCTATCTCAACTCCCGCGGACTGCATCAGCTCTTTACTGACAACATCAATGCGCCGCTGCCAGGGACTTTTCCAGCCAATCCCGTTTGCCCGCTGGGCTGCGCGGCGGGAAACATCTACTCTTACGAGTCCGAGGGGATCTTCAAGCAGAACCAGCTCATCGTAAACGTCAATACGCGATATAACGCGAATCTCTCGATCTTCGGCTTCTACACCTTGAGCTTCGCGAACAGCGACACCCTAGGGTCGGGCAATTTCCCGACGAATCCCTACGATCCGAGCCTGGACTATGGCCGCGCGGCTTTTGATGTCCGTAACCGGCTGTTCCTCGGCGGGACCTTCACCGCTCCGTTCGGTCTGCGCTTTAGTCCGTTCGTCTTCGCGCAGTCAGGGTCGCCGTACAACATCACTATTCCTGAGGACATTCTCGGAACATCGGTGTTCAACGCCCGTCCGGGATTGGCGGTCGGCTCGCCCGGATGCGCAACGTTGTCCACGACGAACGCCCAATGTTTCTTTATTCCAACTCCCGGGCAGGCCTATACGCCGATACCGATGAACTTCGGCCAAGGTCCGGCGAATGTCTCGGTGAACCTGCGCATCAGCAAAACCATCGGTCTGGGTCCCCTGCTGGAGAGTGCCGGCGGGGGACGCCGCGGCGGTGCCGGAGGCGGCGATCACGGGCACGATCACGGTTTTGGCGGCTTCGGCGGAGGCGGTATGGGCGGGATGTTCGGAGGCGGTCGCTCGGACCATCGCTACAACCTGACCTTCAGCGTTTCCGGCCGCAACATATTCAATCGCGAGAACCTAGCGCCGCCGGTGGGCATACTGAGTCCGCAGGCGTTTACCGCACAAGGCTCAAACTTTGGCGAATCGATGTCGCTGGCGACAAACAATGGACCATTCGGGTCCCAGTCGAACAGCCGACGCATCGACTTGCAGGTTCAGTTCTCGTTCTAGGTGGGTGACGTCCCGGCCGACGGGTGGCACTCTCCAAAACCACCAGAAAAATGAACGTAGAGGGGCAAGGCGGGGCGCCATGCCCCTCCTGTTCTCTCGATTTGCCACCTCGTCCCTCAGCTATTTGCAGAATCTTTCACTGCAATAACAAAAATCCGTGTGTCCATCCCGAAAAACCGCATTTACGTCTTGATAACGTTCTTGCTTCTGTTCTATTCTTCGCGGCCATAAATCAGAGATCCGCATCGTTTCGCATTTCCAAACGACAGCGGACTGCCGTCCCGATTTCAGGTTTCCGCAGGCGCTAGTTTTGGGCGCCTGTCCGTGGAGAGACATTTTCGCGATCTGTACGCCTGGCGTCCTAGGCCGCTCCTCTCCGCGAGCTTTGCCGTTGATAGCTGTCAAAAGTCTTTCTCTAAAAAGCAATACAAATGCGATCCGGAGGCTATTCCAATGAAAGCCCACTTCACCCGAGCGCTTCTGCTGTGTGCAACCATCGTTGCTCTTATCGCCAGTAGCGTGGCCCAGAGCGGCACGTCGTCTGTACGCGGCAGCGTCGCCGACCCGCAGGGACGCGTGATTCCCGACGCGACAGTTACGCTCACCAGCGTCGCGACTGCGACTGTGCGCACACAGAAAACCGGCCCGTTAGGAAACTTCGCATTCGACCTGATTCCGCCGGGCGACTATCGTTTGTCCGCCGAAGCTGCAGGGTTCAAGAAGGCTGAACTGCAGGCGGTTCACGCGCTGGTCGCGACGCCTCTCGACCTAGCGGTAGTGCTGCAAGTGGGCGCGGCAACGCAGACCGTCGAAGTGGTGGCGGAGAATGCTGCC
The DNA here is from genome assembly GCA_019243475.1 of Acidobacteriota bacterium. Taxonomy (GTDB): domain Bacteria; phylum Acidobacteriota; class Terriglobia; order Terriglobales; family Acidobacteriaceae; genus Gp1-AA112. The sequence continues at coordinate 4,740 of JAFAUE010000056.1, forward strand.
GTACAAGTGAACACGCAGGATTCCAGCCTGGGCAACACGATCGTGAGCACGCAGATCGAACAGCTTCCGATGGAAGCGCGCAACGTTCAGGCACTGCTCAGCCTGCAGCCCGGTGTGACTAAGGATGGATATGTCGCAGGTGGCCGTATGGATCAATCCAACGTCACTCTCGACGGCGTGGACATCAATGACGCACAGAAAAGTCAGGCCGGTCCGGATACCTTAGGCACCACCACACCGCCAAGTCCGATCGCCGGTCCGGTACTGCGTATCAACTCAGAGGCCATAGAGGAATTCCGCGTCGCGACGATTTCTTCTGATTCATCCGGAGGCCGTTCGTCCGGCGCGCAGATTCAGCTGGTAACGAAGAGCGGCACCAACAAATTCAGGGGTTCGCTGTTTGAATTCAACCGCAACACAATCTTCACCGCCAACGACTGGTTCAACAATCACAACGGACTGCCTCGGCCGGCGCTGAACCGCAACACTTTCGGCGGAGCCATCGGCGGCCCGATTAAGAAAGACAAGCTGTTTTTCTTCTACAACTATGAAGGACGGCGCGATGCCAGCCAAAGCGCTGTGCCTGCCGCGACGGTCCCATTGCCATCGCTTGCTCAAGGCAACGTGAAGTTCCTCGATAGCAACGGTCAACTTCAGCAGCTAACAGCGGCGGACATCAAGAACATTTTCCCGGATACGGGAGGAATCAGTCCCGCTGCGTTGACTGGTCTCACGCAGGGAACCAAGTACACGGCGAACAGTACGCAGGTTGGAGATGGATTGAACACTTCCGGTTTCGTTTTCAACGCTCCAGCTCCGGTTCACCTGAACTCTCACGTCGCCAAGTTCGACTACAACCTCAGCGACAAGCAGCAGTTGTCAGCGCGCCTGCAGGTTCAATACGACCATATCGCGCAGTCGCCAAACTTTCCCGATACGCGCGCCCCGAATATTTGGAGCCACCCTTGGGGTGTAGGCGCCTCGCACACATGGACGATCCATGACAATTTGATTAACCATTTCACGTATGGCCTGACCCGTCAGGGAGTCACAACCGGCGGCCAGCTGCAAAGCAATGAAGCGTATTTTCGATTGGTCTATCAGCCAAACCTGCTGACCTATGACCAGAGCCGCACCACTCCGGTGCATCAATTTATCGACGACGTGTCGTGGAGGAAAGGACGCCACGAGTTCCATTTCGGTGGATTTGCCGAGCTAATCGGCAACAACACCGTGAACTTCACCAACTCGTTCGACAGCGCGATCACGAACCCTTCGGGATACAAGACGCTTCTCCTTATCAATTCCATTAATCAGTACCTCTCGGAAACTCGTGGGTACACAGTCGCGTCAAAGTCGAAAAGCAATGTGGAAAATGCTGTGACTGCGCTGCTTGGCCGGTTCACTCAGTACACGGCTAATTTCCTGTTTG
>JAFAUE010000179.1 GCA_019243475.1 Acidobacteriota bacterium
CAGCTGCACCTGGAATGAGCACGCCGCCGATCACCAGGTCCGCTTCGGCGCATGAATGCGCGATGTTGTAAGAGTTCGACGCCAGCGTGCGCACGCGTCCGTTAAAGATGTCGTCGAGTTCGCGGAGGCGATTGAGGTTGATGTCGATGATGGTTGTCTCGGCGCCCATGCCCATCGCAATCTTCGCTGCATTGATGCCGACGATACCGCCGCCGATGATTGTGACCTTTGCCGGCGAGACTCCAGGCACGCCGCCGAGCAGAATGCCGCGACCGCCTTTCTCATGTTCCAGATAGCTGGCTCCAACCTGCACGGACATGCGGCCGGCAACTTCCGACATTGGGGTGAGCAATGGAAGTGCGCCGTTGCGGTCGGTGACGGTTTCGTAGGCGATGCCGACTACCTTCTTCTTCAGCAGCTGCTCGGTCAAATCGGGAATCGGCGCAAGATGCAAGTAGGTGAAGAGAACGAGCCCTTCGCGAAAGAACGGGATCTCCTGTTCGATCGGCTCTTTCACTTTCACAACCATCTCGGCTCGCTTCCAAACCTCTTCGGCTGAACCGACGATCTCCGCGCCGGCTTTTTTATACTCGCTGTCCGGCATGGAGGAGAGCTCTCCGGCTTTGGTCTGGACGAGAACCTTGTGCCGGGCATCGACCAATGCCTTCACGCCTGAAGGAACAATGCCAACCCTGGCTTCGTGATCTTTTACCTCTTTGGGAACGCCGATAATCATGTGAAGTTCCTTTTGAAACCGAAATGGTCGAAGAATCGGGTTATCGGGCCATCGGGTGATCGGGTTATCTAAAACCGAAATCTTCCGCCGTTAGAACTCTGGAACAGAAAGACCGAGAGTTTGCTGCGTCGCTCAAAAAAGACCCAACCAGATAACCCGATGTCCCGATAACCCGATGACCCGATTCCTCTACTCTCCCGTATCGATCTGTGCGCGCTGCAGGCGGTCGGAATAGTCCACATAGATCGCCTTCCACTGAGTATAAAAATCAATCGCCCCAATTCCACCCTCGCGATGTCCATTGCCTGTGGCCTTCGTTCCGCCGAAGGGTAGATGCACTTCGGCGCCGATGGTTGGCGCGTTGATATACGTAATGCCGGTCTGCAGATCGCGCATAGCTTTGAACGCCCGATTTACATCTTTGGTGTAGAGCGCCGATGAGAGCCCGTACTGAACGCTGTTGGAAATATCTACTGCATCTTCCAGATCGTTGGCGGAAATCACCGAGACTACGGGACCGAAGATCTCTTCTTGCGCGATGCGCATGCTGCCTTGAGCATCGGCAAAGATAGTCGGCTCGAAGAAATAGCCGTTGCCTAGCCCGTTGGCCGTGATGCGATTGCCTCCGGTCACCAGCTTCGCGCCTTCGTTCTTCCCAATCTCGACATACTTGCGCGTGGTCTCAACCTGCTGCTGATTGATCTGAGGGCCCATCTCGTTTTGCTCATCGATTCCTGGCCCAACTTTGAGCGCCTTAGCCCGGCTGGCAAACTTGTCGGTGAACTGGTCGTAAACACCCTTCTGCACGATCACGCGGCTGGCCGCAGTGCAGCGCTGTCCTGCAGTGCCGAAGCCTCCCCAGAGAGCGCCATCGATTGCGAGATCGACATTCGCATCGTTCAGCACGATGATGGCGTTCTTGCCGCCCATCTCCAGAGAACAGGGCTTGAAGTTTCGCGCTGCGGCTTCTCCGACAATCCGTCCGACTTCGCTCGATCCGGTAAAGGAGATGGCGCGGATGTCTGCATGGTCGAGCATCGGGGCTCCCGCTTCGGGACCGAATCCGTGCACGATGTTCAGTACGCCGGCGGGCAGACCCGCATCCATCAGGGCGCGCACGAGGTTAACGGTCGAAAGCGGAGTATCTTCCGCAGGTTTAATGACGCAGGTGTTGCCCGACACGATCGCGGGAAAGATCTTCCACGAAGGAATCGCCATCGGGAAGTTCCACGGTGTAACCATTCCGACAACGCCCAGCGGGACGCGCATCGCCATGGCAAATTTGTTCGGCAATTCCGAAGGCACTGTGTGACCGTCGAGGCGACGACCCTCGCCTGCCATGTAGTAGGCAGTGTCAATGGCCTCCTGCACGTCACCGCGCGTTTCTTTGAGGATCTTGCCCATCTCCCGGGTCATGTCGCGGGCATAATCCTCCTTGCGCTCTTCAAGGATCTGAGCACAGCGAAAGATGATCTCGCCGCGTTTTGGCGCGGGCGTCAGGCGCCAGCGCTCGAAGGCTTTCTTTGCGGCTGATATGGCGTCGTTTACATCGTC
>JAFAUE010000228.1 GCA_019243475.1 Acidobacteriota bacterium
GCACCTTCCACCGACATCACCAAGCCGGTGATCGAGGCATACAACCAGGTCTCCGGCATTCCGGCGCCTGCAGTATCCAAGCCCGCAGCTCATGCGCCCAGCGCCGGCGTGACGCGTCGTCCGCCAACAACGACGACGCCAGCCGCGCCGAAGCCGGCAGCAACGACTCCGACACCGAAATAACCGTTTAAGTTCCCGCGATTTCCTGAAGCCGCTCCTCGCGAGCGGCTTTTTATTTTTCCATTATGGGAACCGAGCGAAGGCGAAGCGGTGTCAGTCTTCTTCATCAACGCGAAAACGATGAAGGAGAACGCTTATGTTTGCTGAGAGCCTGGTTGAATCGGCCCCGCATCTGGGACACCGCAGCGCTTACACAAAATTGGTTTCAACACTGTTGCAGTGTCTCGCGCTGGCAGTCGCGCTGACCATTCCGTTGTTTCATCTGGAGCGTCTGCAGGTGCTGCCGCCTGTGCCAAGCGTTCGCATGACACGCGTACAACCGCCGCCAAATGTGCAGCAACAAGCGCCGCCGCGCGGTCAAAGTTCCGCCCCTGCGCCGACGCAACTCGTGGAACCACGGCACATTCCGCCCACGATTGCGCGCATACGAGACGCCTCCAGAATCGGACCGGCTCCGACTGCCAATCTTTCGCCCTGCATTGGCGACTGCAGCTCATCGATTCCCGTTACGAATATCCTCAGCCCGGGGCCAGTCGTCGTAACTCAGCCTCCTCGTCCTTCGCGTCCGCCGCGTGTTTCAACCATGCAGCTTGGAGATCTGATCCGCAAAGTGATTCCTGAGTACCCAATTGCGGCGAAGCAGTTAGGAATTCAAGGACAAGTGGTACTAACGGCGCTCGTGGGAAAAGACGGTCGCGTGGAGCACGTTCAGTATGTCAGCGGGCCGGCGCTGCTCGTCGAGGCGGCAAAGCGCGCAGTCGAGCAATGGCAATACCGTCCTTATGTGTTGAACAGCGAGCCCATCGAGGTGCAGACGCAGATCACTGTCAACTTCCTCCTGGGAAGGTAAAAGGGCGCTTCGGGACTGTCCAGAATTCGGACGATTGTCTTGATTTTCGACGGCTTTCCGCCGTCCCCGCCATGCTTCCGCCAGACTGTAAATGGCTGATTCCACATCGTTTAATCAGCCGTGCCGCACTTGGCTCGAGGTTTGCAATAGCACAGGCGTGATTCTGGCATGCAGCGTCGATGTTTCCGAAGCCCTGAAAGAGCTTGAGCTCAAAAACAGCGAGCTCAAGGAGCTTCAGCTGGCGTTGGCCCCAAGGCAGGATTCGCAGAACGAGAGTCCGTGTTTCCTGCGCGAGGTGGAGCAACTGGTGGATCGCACGCTGGCATTGCGGCATGTCGTGGTATCGACATAGAAGTTGAAAGCCAGAGAGATTTTTTGCAGGACCAAAAGGGGATTCCATGATCAGTTGTGACCTTCAGGCAGTTGTGGCGACGAGCGATGCATCGGTACTGGGCCTGCTTCCCAGCTGGCTGCGCAGCATGAATATTCGCGTGACCGTTTGCGACAGCGCGACTGCGGCGCTGCAGATGGTGAGCGGCCAGCGAGTGGACGCGCTCTTCCTGGATGCAAATCTCGATCCGGAGTTCGCTGTCCTTCGCCAGCTCCGCGGCACGGCAACCGGCAAGAAGATGATTGTCATGACTCTGATCTCGAGTGCAGTTTCAGTTCGGGAAGCATTTCGCGTCTCTGACTTCATTCTCGACAAGCCGCTTGTCCAGCAGCGCGTGATGCAGACGTTGCGCGCAGCGCAGGGAATGATGGTCCGCGACCGCATGCAGTACAGCCGCATCCCCCTGCAGAGCGAAGCCATGGTCGTCGACGCAGATGGACGCAGCCTGCCGGTAATTGCGACCAATGTGAGCCAGAGTGGAATCGCCCTCAGCGGCAGCGAGCAAGTTTCCGTCGGGCAGACCGTAAGCATCCATTTCAAGCTGCCGCAGATCGCGCGGCCGCTCGCCTGCCGCGCCAAAGTTATCTGGGCCGATAAGCGCGGGAAAGCAGGATTCTCATTCGTAGAAATCAAGCAGGCAGACCGCGAAGCATTGTCGGCGTGGATTGAGAACCAGTTCATGCAAAGCTTCCAGCAGAAGCAACCCGCGCCTTTCACCAGCAGCTACATGCCGACGCCCGCTCCTGCCGTAGCAACTCACTAAGTTCTGACAAGGCCTGCCGCCTTCTGCTGACCGCGGCACCGGCGGAAAGCGAAGAGCGCAGGCCTTGCGGAAGACGCAGTTGGCAGTTGTCAGTTTTGACGTGGCTGAGAACTGAATACTGACAACTGAATACTGACAACTGAGTACTTCCTCCGCCCTTCTTCCTTTCTGCTAGGCTGATGAATTCATGCGCGGCGCTCGTCCGATCTGGGTCTTTTTCCTTTTTCTTTTTTCTCTTGCACTCTGCGATTGCGGCACGCCGGGAGTTCCGCAACCGCCGTCGCTGAATCTTGCCAAGCCTGTGGCCGACCTGCAGGCGACGCGCACCGGCAACCAGGTCACTCTCACGTGGACTGTCCCTACACAAACGACCGACGGCGCCATATTTCGCCATGTCGGGCAGACGCTCATCTGTCGGGCGATTGACCAGCCCACGATGAAGGGCTGCGCCAGCATCGCGCAACTCGCGACGCCGACAACCTCCACGACCGAGAGTTTCAAATCGGACCTGCCGACTGACACTTCGGGCCCGAACGACTACGTGATGTACGCGGTGGAAGTGCTGAATGCCCGCGGACGCAGCGGCGGCATTTCGAATGTCGTCGGCGTTCCGGCGGCGGTCGTATCCCAGCTCGCAGGCGCGCCGAACTTTGAAGTCACGCCCGACGCAGTGGTGGCCAGCGTGGCCGTTACGCTGCGCGATCCTGCTGTCTCGCAGAAGTTGGAATTGCGCAGAAAGGACGAATCGACGCAGCGGGAGACTGTAGTAGCAACCCGGCCGCTTGACGCCTCCGCGCAGGGAAGCTCCACCTTCGAGCTGCGCGACGAGACCATCGTCTGGGAGAAGACCTACGAATATCGCGTGGTGCTCGTCGGCTCCGCGCAGGTGCCGCCCTCCACGACAGTGGCTTTTGACGGCGATGCCTCTGCACCAAGCGAAGTGTTTGTTCATGACGTCTTTCCTCCTGCTGTGCCCTCGGGCCTGGTAGCGGTTTCCTCCGGGCAATTCTCCGGACAGCAGCCAGCCATCGACGTGACCTGGAATGCCAACACGGATCGTGACCTTGCCGGATATTTCGTGTATCGCCGGCGGCAGGATGAGAGCAGAGCCGTGAAACTCAATCAGCAGCCTGTGCCTGGGCCCTCGTACCACGACCCGCAAGTCCAGCCTGGAAATACCTACTTCTATTCCGTATCGGCGATCGACGAGCGCGGCAACGAAAGCAAGCGCTCGGAAGAGGCATCGGAGCAGGTGCCGAGGTAGGAAGTCGGCTGTCGGCTTTCGGCTATCGGCTCTCGGCTAAAGCAACATCGATCACTCGACAGCGGTTCTTCCATCCGTTCAAACCGTTGGATCGGAACTGTTTTTGGTGTTGCACTTGATCTAGCCGACAGCTGACCGCCGAATGCCGACCGCCGCTTTTCCACATCGAGCAACGGAGCATTGCTTGACTCCATTTCGGGAATGCCGCGATGATGCGTATGGCCAACTACTTCATGGTTCGGCAGCTCGGTCAAGTGAATATGCGAGCAGCGGATGACGCCGGCAAGAGCGACGGTCTCATAATCCGTTGAGCGTGGGAGGCGGGAGGAAGTAGGCAGTTTTCAGTTCTCAGTTCTCAGTTTTCAGTTGCCTGATTACTGACAACTGATCACTCAAAAATCACAACTCCAGAACTCACAACTCCATTCACCGATACTTCTCCCGAATCTTTACCGTTCTGTCCAGCTCGTCCACTACTTCCAGGACCTTCAGCCTCAAATCGGGATCGAGGCTGGCGCTGTTCAACCAGCTGTGCACTAAGGCGTCGGATGCTGCGGACTGCTGTCCGCCGATGAAGGCGCCGAGCCAGGCAAGCACGAAGAAGATCTTGCGCTCGCGTTTGACCTGCGGCAGCGCGTCGAGCGCCGGCTTCAGATAAGGCTCGGTCAGCTCGGATTCATTCCAATAGTTGAATGCGCCCAGGCTCTGTTCCACCCAATCTTCGGGACGAGCGGCGTTGTGCAGATAGTCGTCGAAGTAGCGCTTCTTGGTTTCCGGGTTGGGAGTCGCGGCTTCGGCCACATAGGCGTATTTCAAACCGTCGCCGCTGTGATCGCGTTCGCGCTCGGCGGCGAAGACTTTCTCGGCGTCGGGATCGCCGTGCGCGATCAGCGCGTCCACAATCGTCCAGCGGTCGAGCGGACGCAGCTGCATCCCGGGCACCTGCTGCGATCCAGCGAGCAACTGCTTCAGCAATGCCCGCCCGCTTTCGCTTTCGGCCAGCGCGCGGAAGGCGCGAAACCACACAATGCGAAGCCCAAGATCGCGGGCGTGGCTCATCTGATCCGTGCCCAGCGCCTCGAAGCGCGGAACCAGTTTTTCACGGTCCCTCTCGTTCACGTAACGGTGCAGTGCAGTGACGCTGTGGCCGGTAATCGACTGAACCAGGTTTTCTTCCTTCTCGTCTTCCAGCATGTCCTGGGCGACATCGAGGTATTCCCGCGGCGAGAGCTGGGCCTCGCGCACCGCGTCCCATAATGAACCCCAGAGCAGCGTGCGCGTGAACAAGTCCTCGACGGTGTCGATATCGCGCATAGCGAACTTCTGACTCTGCGCATCGAGCAGAAAACGCCCGTAGGCATAGTCCTCATCGTTGGCGAAGACGAACTCCGGGCATGGCTTGCCGCGGGCCGCAGTGACCTCTGCAGTCGCGCCGGTCAGCTCTGCGCGCAGGCGCGCCGGCGGCTGGTCCTTATAGCTGAGCAGGACCTGCAGCGACATGGGCCATACGCCGCCTTCGTTCAGTACATCGTGCTGCGAGAGTGTGAACTTGTTGATTTTCTCCTGGTCGCACCCCCAGCTCACGTCCACCTGCGGCATGCCGCGCCGTCGGATCCAGGCGGCGGCCCAGTCTGTCAGTGATTTGCCGGAGGCTCGCTCGAAGGCCTTCACCAGGTCGCTCCATTCGGCGTTCCCGTATTGGTGCTCGTGGAGGTAAATGCGCAGGCCGTCGCGAAAATGCTGGTCCCCGAGGATAAAGGCAAGCTGGCGCAGCAGGCCGGGAGCTTTGGAATACACAATCGCGCCATAGGCCGACTTGGCGTTCTCCAGGTTGTCGATGTTCTGGTAGATCGGGGTAGTTCCCAAAGTGGAATCAATGGCATAAGCCGCGGGCTTGATGGAAAGGTAAAAGCGCTGCCAGACGTGCTCCGCCGGCTTGAGCTGGTCGAGCGCCCGATACGCCATGTACTGGGCAAACCCTTCCTTGAGCCACAGGTCATCGAACCAGCGCATGGTGGTGAAGTCGCCGAACCACTGATGCGTCAGCTCGTGCAGCGTGAGCAGATCGCGTCCGATGCGGTCGCTGTGCGTAGGCGCGCTCCGGAACAGGACTGACTCTTCGCGCAGGAACGTCGCGCCGGCGTGCTCCATACCGCCATAGGCAAAACCGGGAATCAGCACAAGATCGTATTTGGGAAAGGGAAAGGGCTGAGCGAAGTAGCCGGCGAGAAACTTCATGCCGTCGGCAGTGACCTGCTGCAACTCCGGAACTTCGTCCACCGCTTTTTCATATTGGGACTGGCGAACGTACACGCCGGGTAGTCCAGGGGTTTCATGGACCTTGTGGAATGGGCCAGCGGCAAAGGCGAAGAGATAAGTAGGAATGGGCTCAGTCTCGGCAAACACGCTGTAACGGGTGGGAGACTCCGACAACTGCCGGTTCATGCGATTGGAGGTGGGGACATCGAGCGCTGTGTTCGAAATCACCGTCCAGTCTTTGGAAGCTTCCACAGTGAGATGAAATTTCCCCTTCAAATCCGGCTGATCGAAGCAGGGGAATGCCATGCTTGCGTCCATAGGAACGAAGAGCGTGTAGATGTACTCGCTTAGATCGTCGTGATCCTTGTA
>JAFAUE010000018.1 GCA_019243475.1 Acidobacteriota bacterium
CACCAGTGACGGCAAAGCTCAGCAGCTCGAGGCGGAGAAGGTGCTGATCGCGATCGGTCGCGCGCCTCAGACCGACGACGTAGGACTGGACAAGACCAAGATCAAAGCCGAGCGCGGGTTTATCCAGACCAACGAATGGATGCAGACAGCCGAGCCGTGCATTTACGCCATCGGCGATATCGTTTTGGGAATGCCGCAGCTGGCCCATGTGGCCGCTATGCAGGGCATGGTCGCAGTCGCCAAGATCGCGGGCAAGTACGCGCGTCCGGTGAAGCGCAACCTGATTCCCGGCTGCACCTACTGCGAGCCGCAGATCGGCAGCGTAGGGCTGACCGAAGCTCAGGCGCGGGAAAAAGGGTACAAGGTCAAAGTCGGGAAATTCCCATTTACGGCCAACTCCAAGGCCAGCATCATCAGCAGTCACGACGGCTTCATCAAAGTTGTCTCCGAAGAGCAGTACGGCGAGATTCTGGGCGTACACATCATCGGACCGTCAGCCACGGAGCTGATTTCCGAAGCCGTGACGGCAATGCAGCTTGAGGCAACGGTGGAAGAGATGATGTTCACCATCCACGCGCACCCAACGCTGTACGAAGCGCTGCTCGACGGCTTCAGTAGCGTAGAGGGGAAAGCGATCAACATTTGAGTCGTTCAAACCGACGACTCCTTCTAGTCGTCGTGATCAGTGGCAGCGCTCTAGGTTTCGTGCTTTACACGCACTTGCGCGCGTTCAAGCCTTTTTTGCCAGGCATACGCGCAGTCGTGGGCTCGATCCCAGAGCAGGAATTGGACTTAGCCGAGCCGCAACGGCGCGCTTTGCTTACGCTGGTTGCCGCTAAAGACAAAGACGCGCAATCAACAATTGATTGGCAAGTGGCCCGCGCTCTCCTCAACACTGTGCCACACCCGCGAAGGCTTGAAATGGCAACTCGATTGGTTGTTCTGGGGACTTGAGATCCGCGGGCACTTTTCTCGTGAGCAACGGCTCGGGCTCTACTGCCACCTGATGCAATTCTCCGGCGGCCAAGGGCTTTCCTATGGTTCGCAAGCGCTCTTCAACGAGCAGCCTAACCAGCTAACCGATCTTGAAGTAGCGGAGATAGTCGCGATTCAGTTTTGGGGATGGCGATACTACGAACGGCATCCTGAGCGGTTGGTGCCGGATGCCAAGCAATTGTTGCAAGCTAAAATGCAGCTTCAAACAAAATGAAGTATTCGGTCGTCCTTCAAAAATCGGAAGAGGGTTACGCTGTGAGCTGCCCAGGTCTCCCCGGCTGCTGGTCGGAAGGAGCAACGGAAGAGGATGCTCTGCAGAACGTAAAGCTTGCGATCGCTGAATACGTAAAAGCGGCCTGGGAGCTCGTCCCTGATGGCGAGCGGCACGAAGTTGAAGTACCCTAATCGCAGAGAGTTGGGCTATGCACAACGAATTTACCGCGATCATTTCAGGTCTCAAGCAATGAAGTACCTCGTAGTGATCGAGCCCACTGGAACAGGCTTTTCCGCTTACTCGCCAGATCTTCCTGGCTGCGTTTCGACCGGAAGAACCCGCGATGAAGTTGAACGCAACATGCAGGAAGCGATTGAATTTCATCTCGACGGCCTTCATCGGAACGGATTGGAGATCCCGGAGCCACGAACTTACTCTACGTATGTCGAAGCCCAGCAAGCATGAGCTTGCGCAACTATAGAGTGATCATGGAACGCGATGAAGGGTGGTATATCGCGTTCTCACCTGACGTTCCGGGCGCAAACGGTCAAGGCAGAACCATCAAGGAATGCCGCGAAAACCTTCGTGAAGCCATAGAGCTGATCCTCGAAGACCGTGCAACAGAGGCAAAGCAGTGATCTCGGTCCTTCATCTCGGCTCTCTCGACTACGCAACTGCGCTCAATCTGCAGAAATCCCTGGTCGATCTGCGCAAGCAGAACCGCATTTCCGACGTTCTGCTTCTCCTTGAACATCCTCCAGTCATTACCTTGGGACGCAACGCCAGCCAGAAAAACCTGCTGGCTTCCTCTGAACTGCTGCGCCAAAAAGGCGTTGAGCTGTTTGAGAGCGACCGCGGCGGAGACGTTACATTCCATGGCCCAGGACAACTGGTTGGGTATCCGATCTTTGATCTGCGCGGCTTCTCGCCGCGCATCGGCGCGGTCGAGTTTGTGCGGCGCATGGAAGAGGCGCTGATCCGGACGTGTGCCGATTTGGGAATCGCCTGCGAGAGGATTTGCGGACTGACCGGGGTGTGGACTCAGGCTGGGAGCCCCCGGCCGGGAGCGGCTGGATCCACGTTGCTGACCTTTGATGCGAAGAAGATAGCGGCGATCGGCGTTCGCATATCGCGCTCCGTGACCAGCCACGGCTTTGCCTTGAACGTGACTACCGATCTCGACTACTTCAAGCTGATCGTGCCCTGCGGCATCAGCGATCGTCCGGTGACTTCGATCGCGCAGGAGCTTGCCGGCCGGCGGTCTGTTCCCACTATGGAACAGATGGCGCACGCTGTCTCGCTGAATTTTGGCCGCGTATTTGAAAGGCAGATGCTGTGGCTGGAATCGCTCGACTCTTTGCTGGTCTCGGCGCAGCCGCTGGACTCAACCTCTTCCGAAACGCCCCACGACAACCCATCGCCTACAATAGGTGTTCCGTTGCAGGTTCCAAGACCCTTGCGTGAGCTGCGGCGGGAGCAGAAAAAACCAAGGCCGAGCGATGATGAGATCACGTTCGCTTAGGGTGGCGGTTGGAGCGGCGACGCGCGTTATTCCATAGCCCATGCCCCCTTCGGGTGCAGAACTGTTGCGATGAAGGCGAAGCTCAATAAAGCAAGAGAGAAGTCCGCTTCACCGGCTGAAAGGTCTCATTCCGGCACCCATTCCGCCAATGGCGCTGGCACAAAATTCAAGTCTGGCGAGCCGATCCGCTTCAACTCCCACGGCATTCCCGACTACCGCCTCGAAGTTCCGGACTTTCACACGGTCGAAGAATGGGTCGACGGGGAATTTCGCTACAAGGTTGAAGGCGACCTGTCGGTTGAGCCTCCGCCGCTGCGCGATTCGAAGTACCTGAACAAAGAGCAGACGATCGACATCTACCGCTACATGCTGCTCAATCGCAAGATGGAGCAGACGCTGGAGAATCTGTTCAAGCAGCAGAAGGTGGTTGGCGGCGTGTATCTCGGACTCGGCCAGGAGGGCTGTTCGTGCGCCTCGGCCTACGGCTTGCGCGAGGGCGACTGGATCGGTCCAATGATTCGCAATCAGGGCGCGCTGCTCGTCCGCGGGTTTAAGCCGCGCGACGTGATGATGCAGTACATGGCAAAGTCCGGCGCTCCGACCGGCGGCCGCGACGCCGGTTCCCATTTTGGCGACAAGCACAAGCACCACATCGCCGCTCCCATTTCCATGCTGGGCGATCTGATTCCCGTTTTGGCAGGAGTGGCGCTCGGAGCGCGCATGCAGGGCAAGAACATCGCTTGCCTTACGTGGGTCGGCGACGGCGGGCAGTCCACCGGACCAACTTACGAAGGCTTCAACTTCGCTGCGGTGCAGAAGCTGGGCGTGATTCTGATCGTCGAGAACAACCTGTGGGCCTATTCCACTCCGGTGGATCGTCAAGTCGCCTGCCGCGATCTCGCCGACCGCGCCATTGGCTACGGCGTGCCCGGCTTCATTGTCGATGGCACCGATCCTAACCAGGTGTATGACGTGACCTACGAAGCGGCGCAGCGCGCCTATGCGGGTGAAGGCGCTACGTTGATTGAAGCCAAGATGATGCGCATGCGCGGACATGCCATGCATGACGCCGCCGCTTACGTTCCGAAAGATTACTTCGAGTACTGGAAGAAGCGCGATCCCATCGTGCGCATGGAGAAGTATCTTCTGGAGAAGCGCTGGCTGAGCGAAAAAGAAAATACCGCGCTGATTGCGGCAGTACAAAAGCAAATTGACGAAGACCGCGACTTCGCGGATGCTTCCCCGTATCCGGAAGGCTCAACTGCAGGAGAGCGCGTTTTCTGCGATAACGCGGTTGAGATTGGGTTTGGCTACGGCAAGCCGAAATTCAAGAAGAGCGATAAGCAGAGGGCTGCTAAGAGCACGGGGGCGGTGCATTTGTCGTGAAGACTTGTGGACGTAGTGGACTTCGTGGACTAAGTGGACGCAGTGGACGAGAGCAGCGCGGCCCTTACTGATAACTGAGAACTGAAAAACTGACTACTAACAACTACTGATAACTCACTACTGCCAACTAACAACCCCATGCACACCTACCTTGAAGCCATCCGCGAAGGAATTTGGGAAGAGATGGAGCGCGATCCAGCCGTGTTCTGCATCGGCGAGGACATCGGCGTGTATGGCGGCGCGTTCAAAGTCACAGAGGGCTTTATCCATCACTTCGGCAGCGACCGAGTGATTGATACTCCGATCGCGGAGGCGGCAATCGTGAGCGCGGCCTTTGGCGCGTCGCTGACCGGCATGCGTCCCGTAGCGGAGTTCCAGTTCATGGACTTCATCAGCTGCGCGCACAACCAGATCGTCAACATGGTCGCGAAGTCGAATTATCGCTGGAATGCTCCAGCGCCTTTGGTATTGCGCGGACCATCCGGCGGCGGCGTCAGTGGCGGCCCGTTTCACTCGCAAAATCCTGAGACGACCTACGCGCACACGCCGGGGTTGAAGGTAATTTGTCCGGCGACGGCGCACGACGCCAAGGGACTGATCAAGTCGGCCATTCGCGACAACAATCCTTGTCTCTTCTTCGAGCACAAATTTCTGTACCGGCGCATCAAGGAAGAGCTGCCTGCGGGAGACTACACGGTGGAGATCGGCAAGGCGCGCACGCATCGTGAGGGTCGCGACGTAAGCGTGATTACGTACGCGGCGATGGTCTATGTCGCGCAGGAAGCCGCGGAGATTCTGGCCAAGGAAGGCATTGAACTGGAGATCGTCGATTTGCGCACGATTGCGCCTCTGGACCGAGAAGAAATCGCAAACACCGCGAAGAAGACCAACCGCGTGATCATTCTGCACGAGGACCACAAGACCGGCGGCATTGCGGGCGAGATTGCGGCGATTATCAACGAACTGGCATTCGACGATCTCGACGCGCCGATTGTGCGCATCGCAGCGCTCGATACCCCTGTGCCCTTTTCTCCGCCGCTGGAAAAGTTTTTCCTGCCTAAAGTGGAAGACGTGGTCAGAGAGGCGCGGCGGCTGAGGAGCTATTAGTTCTGGTCAAAGGCGTCGCTGGTCGCCAACCGCAGGTCATCGAACTTCTGAACTGTCGTCCTGAGTCCGCCATTGCGGGCGAAAGATCTACTACGTGGTTGACGCATCTTCCACCAAGAATCGACGTTTTGTGAAAGATTCACAAACAGCATTTAAGAACAAAACATTTCCTGAGATCCTTCCTCCTCGCTCCCGCGCTGCGCTTGGTCGCTCGTCGTCAGGATGACAGGCCTTTTCTCAACGCTTGCGTTTGGTCGCTCGTCGTCAGGATGACAGGCCTTTTCTCTCACGCCGCGTTGCGCTTGGTCGCCGCCCAACAACTACTCCAGGATCTTTCGCAGCAGCATCAGCTGGCCCAGATGATAGGAATTGTGATCGGCGGCGAGCAGCGCTTCGCGCAACAACGTTTGACCCTCGCCGTGCGGGATGCGCGCGAAGAGCTGCTCTTCGCTGGCTTCTGAAACCAGCTTCTTCATCTCTTCGAGCTCCTGGCGGAATTGCGCGACGCTCTTTTTCCACTCGGCATCGGTATTCGGAGCGTCACGCGGAGGCCAGTATCCTTCCGGGAATTTAGGCGAGACGTGTTTCGCGTCGCGCGAGAATTCGAGGATGTCCCACTGCGCGATGCGCATGTGCTCGAGCAGCTGCCAAATCGTGTGCGGCGAGCCTTTGACTTTCTTGCCGCGCAATTCCGGAGCCAGACCGCGCATAGCCTCGTCGAAGCTGAGGTGTGCGCCGTTGAAGTCAAGAAGATTGAGGACGTGTTGCTGGAGAGGAGATGCTTTCATGACATAACTCTAAGCTGTCATGACTGCCACCGCAGCGCAGGAAAGCAGATCCCTTGCTCCGCAAATCGTGTCTCCGGAACAACTGTGATCTGGTTGCGGAGCAAGGGATGACAGTTATCAATTATTTCCGACGGGTAGCGAATGGGTAAAAGCTCGGCATGGCCAGCTACACCCACTCCCTGCGAACAGTCCCGATGAACTGAGCTTATCCTGCCGCCTGCATCCGCTTGGCTGCAGGTTTGTCTTCCCGTAGCCACAGGTAGCCGACCGCCGAGAGGATGGCCAGCAGCACTGCCGACGCCATGAAGAGGCGACGTACGCCGATCCAGTCAGCCAGCGTCCCGGACAGCACCAGGCCAAGCAGCTGCGAGAGCGAAAACACTGCCATGAAGCTGCTGCTCACGCGGCCTAACATGTCGTGCGGGGTCTCCTGCTGCATGAGCGTTTGCGTAGGAACAATGATGAAGGCGATGGCAAAGCCGATGCCGAACATGCTTACCCCGGCCAGCAGCGCGGTCTTGAACAAGGCGAGCACGAACGTAGCCGCGCCTAGTCCGACTACACCGCAAAGCGCCACACGCTTTTTCGCGAAGCCTTTGGCAACGGCATTCACGGTTTGCGTGCCTGCGATCAGACCAACTCCGATCATGGCGCTGATCAACCCGAAGGCCCGGGTGCCGGCGCGGAGCTGATCGCGCACGTACACGGAAATCAGCGGGCTGAAGCAGCTCAACACGAACATTCCCGTCATCATCGCGATCATGACAAACGAAATCGCAGGATGCGTCAGAATGAACCGCGAGCCCGCGGTGTAGTCCTTCATCAACGACTTCACAGATTTTTCTCCGCCCTGCTGCTGCGGCTTCACCACTCGCATGACCACGATCGTTGACAGCATTGCGGCGGAAAAGACGAAACTTACCGTGTCGAGATAAAAGCAGGATTTCTCGCCGAACCAGTACACCAGCAGACCCGCGGCGGCGGGCGCGATGATGCGCATGGTATAGAAGGCCTGCGACATCAGGGCATTCGCCGCCATGAGCCCGTTCATCGGGACCAGAGTGCGCAGAGTGACCGACTGCGCCGGTCCGAAGAAACTCGAGACCGTGCTGACCAGAAAGAACACTACATAGATGTGCTGGAGGCGGGTGACGAACACCAGTCCCAAAATGAGAACGGCCCGAATCAGGTCGCTGGCAATCATCGTGCGCTTTACGTCCCAACGATCGACGAACACGCCCGCCAGCGGAGCCACTACAGTGATCGGGACGATGTAGGCAATCAATACATTCGTTACCTGCAGCGGCGTACCGTGCCAGCGGAAGGTGATGAGGTTGATGACGCCGAATATGGCAAGGAAATCGCCGAGGATGCTCACCACCTGCGCGAACCACAGGCGTTTAAAGCCGGCGATGCCCAGGGCTTCGCGCATGCTTAGAGGCTTGGGAGCAGTGGGGTTGGGGGCATTTGTGGCCGTAGCGGACACTGGTCCCTCCTCGCTTAGGGTCTTCCCGAAAGGGCGTACAATCTCACCCCAGTAATTCCGAATCTTTAGCTTGCTGGGTTGCGTACTTGGGTTGTTGAGCCTTCGGGCAGGTGTGAGGGCCATCATAGCCTAAGAAGCTGGGATTTCATCCAGCCAACTGCGGCAATCTGGCGGACGGAAACAGCTTATGCAAAGCCTTCCCATTGCGCTGGCGGCGTTCCTTGCGGGACTGGCATCGTTTCTTTCTCCATGCGTGCTCCCGCTCGTCCCCGGATATATTTCGCTGATTTCCGGGGCATCGGTGGACGAGCTGCGCTCCGAACGAGCCTCCGATCGCAAGCGTAAGGTGATGGTGAACTCGATCGCGTTCATCTTCGGATTCACGATCGTGTTTGTAATGCTCGGCGCTGCAGCCACATCGGTCGGCCACCTCCTGCGCGAATACAAGGGATTGATGGGCCAGATCGCCGGTGCGATCATCATCATTTTTGGCCTGCATCTGACCGGCATCTTCAAGATCAGCGCGCTCTACGCCGACAAACGCATGCACAACGTGGGCGCAGGCAAGAGCGCCGGTGGATCGTTCCTGGTTGGCTTCGCTTTCGCGTTTGGCTGGACGCCATGTATCGGTCCGATCCTCGCGGCGATTCTCACCATCGCGGCGTCGCAGCACACGGTTTCAAAAGGCATTCTGCTGCTGGCCATCTACTCTCTTGGACTAGCCGTCCCATTCCTGCTTACATCTCTTGGGATAGACAGGTTTCTCGCCTTTTACGGCCGCTTCCGGCGGCATCTGCACGCCGTCGAAGTAGCCAGTGGAGTGCTGCTGATTGTGATAGGAGCCCTCTTTGTAACCCGGCATTTCTCTGTACTCCAAGGGTACTTAGGTTTCCTAAATCGCTTTGCACTCTAGGCGTGAAACTGAGATGATTTTGATGGGAGAAGTACAGTGAAACGCAATGCCTTAGCTATCCTGGTTATTGCCCTGGTTGTGGCAGTGATGATCTACGCGGGAGTTCGCAGCTCGCGCGGCCCGAAGACGACTGCGGTCATCGGCAACCCGGAGCCGCTGCAGCCCAATGAAGCCAAGGGCAAGCAGGCGCCCGACTTCAGTCTGCAAGACCTCGATGGCAGGCCGGTCAAGCTCTCCGATTATCGCGGTAAGGCTGTACTGTTGAACTTCTGGGCGACCTTCTGCGGTCCCTGCAAAGAAGAGATGCCCTGGCTGGTAGAACTGCAAAAACAGTACGGGCCGCAAGGTTTGCAGATTATCGGAGTTGCTCTCGACGACTCCGGCAAAGATACGATTGTGAAATACGTGAAGCAAATGGGTGTGAACTACACCATCCTTCAGGGACAAGATTCGGTGGGAGATGCGTATGGAGCTATCGGCCTTCCCGCAACTTATTACATTGACCGAAACGGGAAAATTATCGATTCCGCTTTGGGACTTGTAAGCCGCGGCGAGATTGAAGACAACATCAAGAAGTCGCTGGTCGAAGACAAGGCGCAGACGGCGAGCGCGGGCGCGAAAGCGAAGTCGTAAAAAGAAGTTGTCAGTTATCAGTTCTCAGTTGTCAGTTCTCTTCACTCCGTTGCACGTTCCATGAGGTACTTCCCCATGATCGCTGTGCTTGAGTCTCGCTTGATTCCCGCAGGCTCACCTGCCACATTGCGCACATTGAAGTCTTTCGCCCTCGCTCTTTTCCTGCTGATCGCGACTATCGGTTTTGCTGCAGACGAACCCAAGCTGGCGCACGTGTATGTCACGTTTGAAGGATCTTCGGCAGCGACCATCGTCCCTGGACGGCCTACCGCCGTGGATCTGCACTTCAAGGTCAAAGACGGCTTCCACGTCAACTCCAATAAGCCCAAATCGGAACTGCTGATCCCGACGGTGCTCAAACTGGATCTGCCAACCGATCTTGCCGCCGGCGGAATCGTCTACCCAGTCGGCAAAGACGTGTCCTTCCCGTTCGATCCGAGCGAGAAATTGAACGTTTACACTGGCGACTTCACCGTGAAAGCCAAGCTCGCCGCAGCGCACGCCGCCAGCGCCGGCAACTTCACCGTCCACGGTTCTCTGCGTTATCAGGCTTGCAGCGACAACGCCTGCTATCCGCCGCGCGACGCTCCGGTGCAGTTCGACGTGCACGTATCGTCAGCCGCCAGCCGCGCTCATCGCGGCAACGCGCAGAGTCCTCATATCAAGTAGCTGCTTGCTGCTGGCTACTGGCTGCTAGCTTGACCCTGGCTTCGCGCTGCGCTTGTTGCTTGAGCCGGTAGCTGGCAGCTGGGAGCCGGCAGCTGAATGCAAATCGCTCCTTCTTCTCTACCATTCACCTTACTTCTCTACCATTCACCTTAGAAAAATTACCGCTCGCCGTCTCCTGCTCCCACTCTTCTAAGTTCATGTTTTAATAGAAAATGACGATGCCAGAGAGACTGACTCCCCCGCAGCCGCCGTCCCGGTTGCAACGTGAAGTTGCGGCTGCCCAGCGGCGTGTCCGCGAGCTCTGGATGATCGGCAAAGCCCTCGCCTCGACCGATCATCCGGTGATGGCCCACATCGTCCCCATGCGGCGCTGCAATCTTTCCTGCGCCTATTGCAACGAATACGACGATTTCTCCAAGCCCGTCCCGGTAGAGACGATGTACGAGCGCATTGCCAAACTGGCAGCGCTGGGCACTACGGTCGTCACCATCAGCGGCGGCGAGCCGCTGCTGCATCCTGAGCTCGATCTGATTATTTCCCGAATCAGGAAACGCGGCATCATCGCCGGGATGATTACCAACGGCTATCTCCTGACCGCCGAGCGCATTCACCGGCTGAACGCCGCGGGACTCGATCATCTGCAGATCTCGATCGATAACGTGAAGCCCGACGACATCTCGAAGAAGAGCCTGAAGGTGCTCGACAAGAAACTTCAATTGCTCTCAGAGCATGCGGTGTTTCATGTGAACATCAATTCGGTGGTCGGCGGCGGTATCCACAATCCTCAGGATGCGGTCACCGTCGGCACGCGCGCGCTGGAATTAGGCTTCACCTCCACCATCGGCATCATTCATGACGGCAGCGGCCAACTGAAGCCGCTCAATCCGGACGAGCGCCAAGTCTATCGCCGCATGAAGTCGTTCGAGAAGAAGAATTACTCCCGCTTCAACCACTTCCAGGACGCCATCGCCGAAGGCCGGCCTAACAACTGGCGATGCCGCGCGGGTGCGCGCTATCTCTACATCTGCGAGAACGGCCTGGTGCACTACTGCTCGCAGCAGCGGGGATATCCGGCCACTCCTCTCGACCGCTATACCGTGGACGATATTCGCCGCGAGTTCCTCACGGAAAAAGGCTGCGCTCCGCACTGCACCGTATCCTGCGTGCACCAGATCTCCTACATTGACCATTGGCGCGCGCCGCAAAACATCAGCGCGGTTCCCTCTCCAGCCGCAGTCGACGTGGATGTGCGCGAGCTGGTTCAGATTGATTAAAGCAGCTTTCAGCTATCAGCTTTCAGCATTCGGCCAGCCACCCCTGCTGGCGTAGCCGCGACAGTCGCAGAAATTTCGTTCTCCGAGAACATTGAGCCCCGCTTGTCGTTGGCGCTAAAAAGATTCTTGGGCCGAACGCTGAAAGCCGAGAGCCGAAAGCTGCTCCTCCATGCCGAAAATGGGAATCGGCGTACTCACTCTGAGATTCGCGTGCTCTAAGGTTCCTCGTGCGTATTGAGCTACCTCCTCTCTTTCCAATCATTTAG
>JAFAUE010000113.1 GCA_019243475.1 Acidobacteriota bacterium
CCGGGCGGGCAGGTTTCTAACATGCTTAGCGTATGTTGACTGCCTTACCCATTCGCTATCGCGAACGGTTCTGACCAGCGGAAGATTGTTCCCCGTGGAACATTTTGCCCGGTGCGCTTTACACAAGACTTTTTGACTTACAGCAGCAAAGACCCCTGGCTGCGCTCGGTACGCCGCCGCGATTGTTCCACGCGGAACATCGTCGAACCGCTCGCCGTTACGGTCGGGTGTGCAGCATTGCTGGTCGGCTTCATGATTCGACGCGTAAGTTCTTTATCCCCAACGAAGCGTGCGCTAGCTCGCAAAAGCTGGTCACAATGGCGCGTCCATCGCCGCTTCGGTACGCCAGCTCGATATCGCTCACCGGCAGCCGCTTCCCTGGTTTCGCGGTGAGCTTCCTGCACGCTACATCCGGTGTGGCAATGCGCTCGACGCATGCCGGAGCGATGGAGACACCCAAGCCTGCACCGACAAGGCGCATAATCGTGAGCCACTGGGGAGCTTCCTGGACGACGTTAGGGCGATATCCATGGGCTTCGCAGATCGATACAGTTTTATCCCATGCACGCTGGCTGGCCAGAGGCGTGAACAGCACGAACGGCTCGTTGCGCAGCTCGGCGCCACTGAGCGATTTTCGCGTCGAGAGAGAGTGACGGCCGGGCAACACTGCAATGAAGGGTTCGGAGAACAAGGGTTCCACTTCGAGTCCCTCGCTTGGACCGCTGTCGCGCACGAAGCCGACATCGAGCGTGTTGTCGAGGATTCCCTGAATCACTCCTGACGTGTGAAATTCCTTTAACTGCAGGTTCACTTTGGGAAACTGCCGGCGATACTTGCCGAGAGTCGCCGGCAATTGCGTGAGCATGCTCGAGCCGATGAATCCAACCTTCAGGAAACCAACTTCGCCGCGTCCGACGCTGCGCGCTTCTTCGAGATCTTCCTGGACGTGCCGCAGCGTCCGCCGTGCGCGCTCCAGAAACACTTCGCCTGCACTGGTCAGATTCACCGCTCGCGATGTCCGTGCGAAGAGGGCGTAGCCGACAATTTCCTCCAGCTTGCGGATCTGCTGCGAGAGAGGCGGTTGCGCCAGATGCAGCTTATCGGCAGCACGTCCAAAATGAAGCTCTTCGGCTACGGCGACAAAGTAGCGCAAGTGCCGCAATTCGATCTGATTGATGCCGGTAGATGAGGCTGAAACATTCATACTTAATACATCTTAATGCGGACTAACAAGATATTGGACATATTAGTACGCAAGCTCTAGATTTCCTGCATGGAAACCGCAGCGCACACTCCTTCCTGGATTTCGCTTTTGGCGAATGAGCACGCTCCCTGCGAACTGTCGTCCATTCAGATTCGTCCCTTTGAGCCAGGAGACGAAGTAGCGTTCCGCGAACTGAATGAAGCGTGGATTGCAAGATACTTCGTGCTGGAAGACGCAGACCGCAAGGTGTTGAACGATCCGGTTGGAAACATCCTCAATCTGGGCGGTCACATTTTTATGGCGGTGGACGGTCCAGTCGCTCTGGGGTGTTGCGCGCTCGCGCCGATGCATCCCGGAACTTTCGAACTGGCAAAGATGGCGGTCTTAGAAAGCCAGCGGGGACGCGGCATCGGTCGCAAACTGCTTGAGTATGCGGTCGCCTATGCGAGGAAGATTGGAGCGTCCTATCTCTATCTGGAGACGAATAGAAGCTTGGCGAATGCTATCCATCTGTACGAATCGGTTGGATTTCAGCACGTCTCGCCCGACCAGGTAATTCCCTCGCCTTATGCGCGTGCCAACGTTTTTATGGAAATGAAGCTGTAGTTCCTGAGCGACGAAGCGGCAATTACAATCCGCTTCGTGCTCCTCTCCGACTTCGACTTCGTTCTTCCCGAAGAGCTGATTGCACAGGAGCCGCTGGCCGATCGCTCCGCTTCGCGCATGCTGGTGCTCAACCGGACTAATGGAGCATTTTCGGATACAGAGTTCAGACATTTCCCCCAACATTTACGAGCCGGCGACGTTCTGGTTCTGAATAACAGCCGCGTTTTTCCCGCGCGTTTGTTTGGCCAGCGCGGCGGCAGCCGAGCGCAGCCGGTGAGCGCGCGCAATCCAGCGGCCCGCAACTTCCTGAAAGGCCGCGTCGAGGTGCTGCTAACGCGGCAGCTCGGAGGAGGAGAGTGGGAAGCTCTGGCGCGTCCAGGGCGAAAGCTCGGAATTGGCGAGAAGCTCACCTTCGCTGACGATTCTGGTGAGCCGCTGCTTGAAGCAGAAATCGTTGGGCGTGGAGAATACGGCGAGCGGAAACTTCGCTTTGAGCAGGCCTCGGACTTTTTCGCCCGCCTCGATCGGGTCGGGCACATTCCGCTTCCTCCGTACATTGAACGAGCCGATCGGCCTTCCGATCGCGAGCGATATCAGACGGTGTTCGCGCGCAGTACAGGCTCCGCCGCGGCCCCGACGGCGGGGCTGCATTTCACTCCGGCCATTCTCGATGAGATACACGAACGCGGCGTCGACGTGGTGGAAGTGACCTTGCACGTCGGCCTCGGGACATTTCAGCCGCTGCGCGAGCAACAAGTTGAAGCCAACCAGCTGCACCTCGAGAGTTACGAAATTGCCCCACAAGCCGCAGACACAATTAATGCCGCTCTTGCGGCAGGGCGCCGGATCGTTGCAGTGGGCACAACCGTAGTTCGCACGCTGGAGCACGCTGCGCATGCTGGCGGCGGAACGTTAAAGCCGGGACCCGGAGAAACAGAAATATTCATCTACCCAGGCTTCGACTTTCGAATTGTGGGCGCATTGCTGACAAATTTCCATCTTCCCCGATCGTCGCTTCTGATGCTTGTCTCCGCCTTCGCGGGACGGAGCGCCGTACTGCGCGCGTATGAGCACTCCGTAAAGGAAAAATATCGCTTCTTTTCTTACGGCGATTGCATGTTTGTGGAGTGAAAGAAAGCTCTGCGCCCAGGCGGTGACCCCTACTGCGTGCACACCGGTAGCTGGCCGAATGCTGAGAGCTGACCGCCGAGCGCTGAGAAGTGAATGCTATGCTTTTTCCATGAAAGAACAGGTACGAACCGACGGTGCTCCGCAGGCGATTGGACCTTACTCGCAGGCGATAAAGAGCGCTGGACTGCTATTCGCCTCGGGGCAGATCGCGCTCGATCCCAAAACGGGAAGCATCGTGGCCGGAGGAATCGTCGAACAAACCGAGCAGGTGCTGAAGAACATCTCGGCTGTCCTGAGCGCCGCCGGGACCAGCTCCGAGAAAGTCGTCAAAACCACGGTCTTCCTCAAAGACATGAACGACTTTGCCAAAATGAACGAGACTTACGCTCGCTTCTTTTCCGGCAGCGACAAGATTCCGCCGGCTCGATCGACCGTCGAGGTGGCTCGCCTTCCGAAGGACTCGCTGGTTGAAATTGAGGTCGTCGCTCTCCTTTAGCATGCCTGCGTCCACACATGGAGTTTCCCTTTCCTTAACCGGCAAAGTAGCTCTCATCACCGGGGGGTCGCGCGGCATTGGAGCGGCTGCAGTAAAGATGTTTTGTGCGGCTGGCGCGCAAGTCGCGTTCAGCTTCCAGAAGTCCAGCCAAACGGCGAATGCTGTTGTGGCAGAGTGCGGGAGCGATCGCTGCTCGGCGATTCAGGCCGATCTGTCGTCACTAGCCGGCGGAGAAGGATTGATACGGGCCACAGTCGCGAAGTTTGGCAGAGTGGACTTGCTGGTAGTGAATCACGGCATCTGGCCCCCCGAAGATGTCGCTATCGACCAGATGGCGGAGCGGCAATGGCGCCAAACGATTGGCACAAATCTGGACAGTGTCTTTGGTCTC
>JAFAUE010000331.1 GCA_019243475.1 Acidobacteriota bacterium
GAACGGCTGGTCGCAGAGCTCTCCGACAAAATTCAGGATGAACTGGGCGACTACGTTTTTTCCGCCAACGGAGAATCGATGGAGCAGATCGTCGGATATTACCTGGGCATGCGCGGCGCTACGCTGGCTGTCGCAGAGTCCTGCACCGGCGGACTGCTTGCCGAACGCATTACGTCGATTTCAGGAAGCTCCAGATATTTCATGGGCGGTGCGGTCGTGTACTCCAACGAGCTCAAGACGACATTGGCCGGCGTGCCGGCGAAGTTGATCGCGCAACATGGAGCTGTGAGCCGCGCGGTGGCGATTTCTCTCGCCCAGGGGATTCGAACCCGTGCCGGAGCGACATTTGGCATCGGAATCACAGGCATCGCGGGCCCCACAGGGGGGACAGCTGAAAAACCTGTCGGACTTGTCTTCGTTGCACTCGCAGATAATAGCGACTCTCAAGTTACAGAACGCCGCTATCCCGGAGACCGCGATCGCATTCGGCTTTGGGCCAGCTTTACCGCCCTCGACATGATTCGCCGCAAGCTTATGAACTGAGCTGGAGCTCTTCTTTGTAGAGGTTTCGGAATCCGCAACTTCTACCGAACCATCTTTGCATCATGCGTCTCTTCGTTGCCATCGAAATTGCAGCCGATATCCGCGAAGAGCTTGTGAACTACGTTTCCCAGGTGAAGCCGAGGCTTACTGACGCGCGCTGGTCGGGCTCCGAAGGTCTCCACATTACGCTTAAGTTTCTCGGGAATGTTCAGGACGAAAAGCGAACAGCCATCGAGGCCAAGCTCTCGGCGGTGCAAGCAGCACGATTTCAGGTTTCTATCGCTGGAGTCGGACTGTTTCCCAACGAGAGATCGCCCCGTGTACTTTGGGCTGGACTCACTGCGCCGCCTGATCTATCCACACTGGCAGACGCAGTGGAAGACGCGATGGAATCTCTCGGGTTCGAGCGGGAACGGCGAGCATACAGCCCACACATCACGCTGGCGCGCTTTAAAGACGGAGTGAGCAGATCGGCGCTAGATGCTGCGCTGGCTGGGGCTCCGAAGAACGGCTTCGGTACAATGGCGGCGACAGAATTTCATCTGTACGAGAGCAAGCCGTCGCCGCAAGGTTCGCGCTATTCGAAGTTGGCTAGCTTCGCTCTTCGCTGACCCAGATCGTAATGAGTCCTGCAGCCGCATACATTTTGATTGCCGGAGCCGCTTATCTTCTGGGCTCGATCCCCTTTGGATTGATTCTGGTGTGGCTGGTGCGTGGTCAGGACGTGCGCCAGAGCGGCAGTGGCAACATTGGCGCCACCAATGTCGCTCGAACTGGCGGGACCGGATTGGGCATCCTGACGCTGGTGCTGGACGCGCTAAAAGGATATTTGGCTGTAATTCTGGCCATGCTGCTCAGCCGCCGCGTTTCCGGAACGGACTTGGCACTCGCCATGGCGCTCTCGGCTTTGTGCGCAATTTTGGGTCACGTATTCCCGGTTTGGCTCAGGCTGCGCGGCGGGAAGGGCGTTGCCACGGCGGTCGGAGCTTTTGTCGGCCTTGCTCCCCGCGCGGTCCTCATCGTTTTGGCTGTGTTTCTGATTATTGTGGCTATCTTTCGTTACGTCTCCCTCGGCTCCATTGTCGGGAGCGCGATTTTTCCCTTAACGGTGTTAGTCCTCGATCGCGGAAGAATATCAACCGCCAGCCTCATCGTAACGTTTGCCGCTTCGCTCCTTATCATTCTCAAGCACAAAGCCAACATCCAGCGTCTCCTGAGCGGGACTGAGAACCGTTTGCAGTTTCACAAGAACTAATGCGCCTGCCAGACCACTGCGGCACGAGGAAGCTTCATTGAGCCGTATTGCCGTGATTGGCGCGGGTGCTTGGGGCACGGCGCTTTCCATCGTCCTTGCGCGCGGAGGCCGGCATCAGGTGAACATGTGGGCATACGAACGGGAAGTTTGCGATTCGATTCAGCAAACGCGCATCAATGAACCTTTCCTGCCAAAATTCCCGATTCCGGAACAAGTCAGCGTAACGAACTCGCTTTCGGCAGCCCTTCGGTCTGCAGAAATCGTTCTCACCGTCATGCCCTCCGATCATGCGCGCCGTTTGTTCCAGCAAATGCGAGATCCGCTGTCTGGAGTGAACGCCCTGGTAAGCGCAACCAAAGGCATCGAAAACGAGAGCGATAAACGAATGACAGAGATAGCCGTCGAGGTGGCGGGGGTTTCGCGCGTGGCCGCATTGAGCGGGCCATCATTCGCGAAGGAAGTTGCGAGGGGGGATCCGACAGCAGTCACGGTTGCTTCCGTTGACACGGAACTTGCAGCGCTCATCCAACGCGAATTCAGCGATCCGATGTTCCGTGTTTATACGAGCGACGACGTAGTTGGTGTGGAACTCGGCGGAGCGCTGAAAAATGTTGTTGCTATCGCCGCCGGAATTGTGGAGGGCCTTGGCCTCGGGCACAACAGTGCTGCGGCTCTCATTACACGCGGCTTGGCGGAGATTACGCGACTGGCCGTCGCTTGTGGCGCGCGGCGCGAAACTCTGTCCGGCCTGTCGGGAATGGGCGATCTCGTACTCACCTGCACTGGTGCCCTCTCGCGAAACCGCACAGTTGGAGTGGAACTCGGCCGCGGGCGCAAGCTGCCCGAGATCATGGCTGGAATGCATGGGATGGTCGCCGAGGGCGTCCACACGACGGACGCTGCTCTCGGTCTGGCGCGGCGGCACGGTATCGAAATGCCAATCAGCCAGCAGGTCCATTTCATCCTGCACGAGCAGAAATCGCCCCAGGATGCTATCCGCGAACTCATGAATCGGCCCGGAAAAGAAGAGTGAGGCGTTTCGCGCTGGACCGTAGTAATCGGTGAAACGCCTGAGTACACAGGCACAAATCCAGAGTTGACGGATAATCGGGGTAGAATTCCGTTCAATTTCCTGAAAGCGATCCATGCGCCTGCCCACTCGCATCCCGTTGCTCTACCTCATCTCTGGTGTGCTTATTCTCGTGGGCGTAGTGCCACTGTACTTCTACGGCACGCAAGTGGTCGCCATCAATCGTGATCGCCTGAAAATCAACGAACAGCTTTTGCAGAATACCGTCACGAAATCGCTGAGCGACGACATTGAGCATCGCCACGGCACTCTGCAGGCTTCTTTAGGAAATCTTTCTACGGCGGTGCTAATCGCCAGTGGAGGAGATCTCAGCGGCGAGCACATCAACACCCCGGAGTTGCGTGCATTGATCGAGAGCTTCACCTCCTCGACGGACATTCTCGACTACGCAACGTTGCTCAACGAGGAGGGAAAAGGTGTTTCTGCAGGACGTATTGCTCCGGATGCCTTTGTTCAAGCCGAACTGGAACATGCATTCGTCGCGGCGCGTGAAGGGCGCCTCTACAGCGGCGAGTCGTTAAGCGTCGGTTCCGGCAAGAATCAGCGCACCACGATGCTGGTAAGCACGCCGGTAATGAGCAACAACCACTTCCTCGGCATGATTGGCGCGGTGGTGGATCTGCAGTACCTGATTAACAGCCTCAGGAGCGCCAGTCAGGGCGGACTGGAGGCTTTCGTCGTCGATCGCCAGGGCCGAATGGTCGCCGGATCGAACAGCAAGTACCCCACCGGCCAAGCGATGACCGGCAATCAACTGGTGAAAAACTTCGTGGATCAAGGCGGCCGCTCGAAATTAGTCGCGACCAGCGAATTCGCGATGAAGCGCGGCACGCAATCGGTACAGATGCTTGGCACGTACAGCCCAGTCCCGTCACTGGAATGGGCGGTCATCGCGGAAAAGACACAGGCCGATGCTTATCAGAGCGTGTTTGAAATGCAGCGTACGGCCGAATTGTTCGCCCTGATGGCGATTGTGCTCAGCGTCGCATTCGGCATCTTTGCCGCAAGAAAGATCGCGACACCGCTGCAAACTTTGACCGACTCCAGCCGGGCCATCGCGCGCGGGGACTTTTCGCAGCGCGTGCACGTGAAGAGCCGGACCGAGATCGGCGAGCTCGCCGAGACGTTCAACAGCATGACGTCCGATCTGGAGCGCTTTGTCTTTGATTTGAAGCGCGCTGCAGAAGAGAACCGGACACTCTTCCTCAGCTCCATCCAGATGCTCGCCGGCGCGGTTGACGAAAAGGACCCGTACACTCGCGGCCATTCCGATCGCGTAACCCGCTACTCAGTTTTGATCGCCAAAGAATTGGAATTACCGGAAGACGAGGTCGAGAAGATCCGCATCTCAGCGCAGCTTCATGATGTAGGAAAGATCGGCATTGAAGACCGGATTCTGAAGAAGCCCGGCGCGCTCACTCCGGAAGAATACGAAATCATGAAGACGCACACCACCAAGGGTGCTGCGATTCTTCGCCCGGTAGAAATGCTCAAAGAGATGATTCCCGGAATAGAACTTCATCATGAGTCGCTCGACGGCCGTGGCTATCCGCATGGCCTGAAGGGCGACGAGATTCCGCTTATTCCCCGAATCATTATGGTGGCCGATTGCTTCGATGCGATGACGACCAACCGCCCCTACCAGGCTGCGATGGATCCGGAGTACGTGGTGCGCATCATCACCTCCTTGACGAACACCAAATTCGATCCGCGCATCGTTGCCGCGCTCACAGCCGTTTTCCAGCGGGGAGATTTCCGCATTCGGCGCGCAGCAGTGGTCACTCCTGAGACTGCGGTTGCTGCGACTGAAAGCGTTTGAGCGCGGTAGAGTCAGCATCCCTCACGGCTTCGCCAATGAATTAAAGAGTAACGGATAGGTATTCTCCGACTGTCCGCGGAATTGGCATCTGAAGCCGATCAAAACAATCCTTCCTTTTCCGAATGGCAGTGAAGCCGCAGCCACTTTCCCCGTAATGTGATCTTCTCCCAACAGCCATCCGCTCAGCAGTGGTTTTGACTTGGCATAAGTCGCAAGCACGCGGATGCCATCGTGATCGCCCAGCTGCTGCATCGGATCAGCCTTGGGCTTGTCTTCTGCTTCGTAGCGCAATGGTCCAGCCGGCGGCTTGGGATCCCACAGCTGGAATGCATCTGAGTCAACGAAGAACGCTACGGATTTGGGCTGCATGCCCTTGGTCTCCGGCAGGTTGGGATCAACATCAATCCGCACCAACGAACCCGGCCCATAGAACGCTGAAGAGCTCACTCCCGACAGAAGATTGCGAGCGGGCAATCCGAATTGCTGAATCGCGAAATCTGAAGCGCCGCCGAGCGCAACCAGCCGCCCGCCATCCTCAACAAACTTCTCCAGTGCCAGCGCACCTTCGAGTCCCACACCGCCGCTGTACTCCGGACGCTGCTCCGGCGGAAGTGAGCGTCCAAACTCAGAGGCAAAAGGTCCCGACGGCGGCGATCCTGGCTGCCAGCCATGCAGAATCGCATTGGGCGATTGGTCGGGCAGCACGATCGCGTCGTATTTGCTATGCAAATCGCCGCGGCGCAAGTCGGCATCGTGCAGCACGTCGTAATGGATGCCATAGCGATCAAACAACCACTGTGTCCAACCCGCGTCCATGTCCGCAACCCAGGAGACATACAGCCCGACTCGACCTATCTCTCCCGACAAATGATGTTCGGGTTCCGTCACGGAAAGCGGCTTTGCCGCGATCTCGAGCGACGTGTCAGCGCGCACGACATCCACTCCCATCTGCAGTGGAAGCGTCCAGCCAGTCATGTCATACGGCCGTTTCGGCGGACCTCCTGGACTGACTCGCAGGTCGGGATAGTGCTGCGGCTCCATAAGGTCCATCAGAAAAGGTCGATATGGCTGCGATGCGGGAAGCACGATCGTTCCCGCCGGAAACGTGCGCTCTCCGACCGTCAAGAGACCTGTAGTTTCCTGAATTTGAACTCCCCCAGTCTGCAACGAGAACAGCATGTCTCCCATCGCGGTCGGATCGTGCTGATCGCGTGGCACCACGTACGCGTAAGGACCGCCTTTCTTTCCCAAATCGATTTGCTCGTGGTTCATGCGCCAGAAATCGAACAGCCACTGATCTTTGCGCCTCGAGGCCACATCGAGCACGGCCATATCGCCTGTCACCATGTATTCGACGGAATCGCGCAGACGCCACCATCCTCCCTTCCAGGGATCGGGATAGAACGTACTCGGCTCGCGTGCTGATACACCATTGGGAAAATTCTTAGGCAGCGAATCTGGCGAGGCATATCCGGGTGAGGCATATCCGGAAAGGAAGCCCGCGGTCTCCGTAAGAATGCCGATCATGTTGTGGAAGTACGGAGCCGTGCGCATGCCGCCGTTCCACCATGTGTCAAACGACATATGCGAGATCACGCCGGATTTGTGCTCGTTAGCGAAACGAAATGCCATCGCGCTGCCGACCAGATTCACTCCGCGCATCACTTCCGGCGGAATGTTGGGATTCATTGGATCGTCGTACGGCGGGACGATGATGCGGGCGGGATAAGGCGCGGTCTGGTGCTGGTTGTAGACGATCTGCGGCAAGTACTCGTAATACAGAAGATGAGCTATGTTTCGGCTCTCGATCTGGTTGAAGGAATACCAATCGCGATTGTTGTCATGGCCAACATAGCGGTTCCACAACTCGATGTTGGGCGCGGTTTCATACGGAGTGTTGATGTTCTTCGCGTACCAGTGCGCGACGATGTCGAGTCCGTCAGGATTAATGACCGGACACAGGACCAGGATCACGTCGTTGCGAATACGCCGCATCTCGTCGCTGTCTTCACTTACAACGCGATAGGCGATCAACGGCGACTGCTGCGCGCCGGCAACTTCTGTCGCGTGAAGGCCGCCATCGATCCACACAATCACTTTGCCCTGTTGTGAGAGTTGGCGGGCGGTTTGTTCGTCGATTGTCCCGGAAGCGAGCTGCTTCACGTAGGAAACGTAGCGATCCAAGTTCCTGATGTTGTCCTCGCTGGAGATGATGGCGACAAACATGTCGCGGCCATAGCCAGTTTTTCCGATCTGTTGCAGCCTTACTCTCGGACTCGCTGCCGCAAGCGCTTGGAAGTACTTCGTGATCTGTGCGTAATCCGCAAGATGGAAGTCCGCCCCGGGCGCGAATCCGAAAACCGAATCGGGCGTCGGAATAGCAGCGGATTTACTCTGACGCGGCTTTGAGTCAGCAGCAAACACTGTTGCGCACAGCAGTAGTACAGAAACACAGATTTGAGCGCGGGACATGGGCAGTCTCCAGAAAGGCGGAGATTGTAAATTGGCAGGAAGAATCCGCCAAACGGCGTGCAATCTACGTCTGTAAAATTGCGACGTGCCCGGCAGCAGATCAGGCAATCAAAAAGCCGTTGTCCTTCTTAGCGGAGGACTTGACTCGGCCACCGTGCTTGCCATCGCCGTGCAGCAGGGCTTCTCACCCACCGCTCTGAGCTTTGATTACGGACAACGCCATCGTGTGGAGCTCGACGCCGCACGAAGCATTGCCGGCGAAGCGCAGGTTTCGCATAAAGTCATCGCCTTCGATCTGCGCCAGTTTGGCGGTTCGGCGCTTACGAGTGATATCGAGGTCCCAAAGAATCGCGAGCACGCGGACATGGCCTCGACGATTCCCGTAACCTACGTTCCCGCTCGGAACACCATCTTCCTTGCCTTCGCTCTCGGACTCGCAGAGACCATTCACGCTCACGACATTTTCGCCGGTATGAATGCCCTTGACTACAGCGGCTATCCAGACTGCCGTCCTGAATTCGTCGAGGCCTTCGAGAAGCTGGCAAACCTAGGCACCAAGGCAGGAGTCGAGGGACAGCACTTCACTATCCACACGCCGCTCATTCACATGAGCAAGGCGCAGATTATTCAGGAGGGCACACGGCTGGGCGTCAACTATGCTTTGACCAGCAGTTGCTACGATCCCTCACCCGCAGGGCTGGCATGCGGACAATGCGATTCTTGTCTGCTGCGGCGCAAAGGATTCGAAGAAGCACGCGTGCCGGATCCCACGCGATATCAGAAGAAATAGGAGAACTATTCATGAACGGCCGCATCGTCTTTTTCATTGCATTGCTTACAGTTTTTTCCGCCGCTCAGGACAACGCACCAGCGCAGCAGGCCAATGTCGGCGGCGATTGGTCATCACGCAAGTCCGGATGGCTTTTGCTGCACGACGGGGAGCGTAACCAGGTTGAATCGTTCGCTAAGGACTACAAGCAGTACATGAGCGTGGCGAAGACAGCAATGACCTCCACGCACGAAGTCATGCGGCAGGCCAAAGCAGCCGGTTTCGCCGATTTCACGAGTCCTACCCAAGTGAAGCCGGGAGCAAAATTGATTTTCCCTAATCGGGAGCGAGCGTTGATTCTTGCGGTCATCGGCTCAGAGCCGATGACCAGCGGCTCGCGTCTCATCGGAGCGCACCAGGACAGCCCGCATATCGACCTCAAATCTCGGCCTATCTATGCCGCCGGCGACGGCGCTTTCGCCATGTTCCGCACCATCTACTACGGCGGAATTAAGAAATATCAATGGTCAAATCTCCCGCTGGGCCTGGTCGGGCACATCAGCACGGTGGACGGACGACAAATCGACGTGAGTATCGGCTTCAACCCGGGAGATCCGCTATTCGTGATTCCCGACAATGCTCCGCACTCCGACACCGAGATGCGCATGCGCAATTACACCGACGTCCTGAAAGGGGAAGAGCTTGATCCGGTAGTGGGCAATGAACCCGCCGCGGGAAATGAGAGAAATCCCGTTGCTGCACAAGCCGAGCGCGTCCTCACATCCACGTACAAGATTCACGAAGAAGATCTGGTCAGCTCAGAACTGGCGCTGGTTCCTGCAGCGCAGCCGGCCGACGTTGGACTCGATCGCTCGATGATCGGAGCCTATGGCCAGGACGACAAGCTCTCGTCCTACTGCGCGGCGCGGGCGCTTATGGACGTGAGCGGCACGCCGCGATACACAGCTCTCGCGTACCTGGCCAATTTCGAAGAGGTCGGATCGGTAAACAACACCGGCGCGGCATCGGCATTCCTGAACTCTACCTATGCGGAAATTGCCGGCGCACAAGCCGGACACGCTTATAACGATCTCGACCTCCGGCGCGCGCTGCGCAATTCAGAAGTGATTTCCGCCGACACCAATGACGGAATCAATCCCATTTTTCCCAGCACCAGCGAGCCGACCAACTCGGCCAAGCTCAGCTACGGCGTCGCGGTCAAGAAGTACGGTCGAGGCTTCGATGCTCCGTCGGAATTGACGGCAAAGATCATCGCGCTGCTCGACCGAAACTCGATTCCCTGGCAGACGCAAACGCCGAAGGTCGACGTCGGCGGCGGCGGGACCATCGGCGGCTTCATGTCGCGCGAGGATATGAACGTCATCGACTTCGGCATCCCCCTGCTGTCGATGCATTCGACCTATGAGATTTCATCGAAGGTGGACCTGTGGAATTACTACCGTTTTATGAAGGCTTTTTATGCCGATTCCGGCAAACAGTAGGCTCGGACAAATTCCCTGGTTGAGGGAATTTTTGCATCTCTCCGACGCAATTCTGCAGATTCTGCCCAAAATCCGCGATTTTTGCCTCGAGCTGAGGGAATAGCTCAGGGAATTACGGGAAATTAGGACTTAAGAGCTTTGCTTGCTGCCACTTGCAAGTCGCGTTTACAAGAGCAAAGCTGCAGGATCAGGGAAAGAGCAGGGAGTTTGAGGGTTCACCGTGCGGTGAGCTTTTTCCCGCTGAGCTCACATTCCGGCCCGACCCGACAATGACCCCCTCAAGCCGCCAGCGGATCGTCCTTCTTGTCGTTCTGGTTAGTCTTCTGCTGGAAGCCTGGATCAGTGTCCTGTCCACTGTGTTCGGGATTGCCGCCGGGCTCGGGGAAGTCGGTGTCTTTGCCCTGAATCCGCGGGTCCTGCGGACGGTGGGGAAGCTGGCCGGCCATCGATTCCTGGGTTGGCTGGTCTGGTTTGTCGTTCTCGACTGCGCCTTTGTGCAGATCGTCATCGTGCTCTGGCATGGTTGGCTCCAGAAGATGCGATGGGAGAGAAGCGTGGCGTGTTGCCATGGCAGCTGCTGGCTGCTGGCTGCTGGCTGCTGGCTGCTGGCTGCTATGCAACCGCAATCCAAGTCTGCAGTCAACAGTAATCCTCCACTGGCGACGCGGTCAGCCCAGAGCCACTGACTGCTGAATGCTGATGGCTGACTGCTGATTGCTGACAGCTGAACGCTGACCGCTTCTGTTTACAATTACCTCACCGATGAGCAATCCCGGCTCGCTGTATCGTCCTTACGACGAACTTGTTTCCATCAAAATTCTTGGCAAAGACTTCCAGGTTCCGAAGAACAACATGCTTCTTCGCGCGATGCAGTACCTCTCGCCGGAAAACGTTGCTATGGGACGCTTCTGCTGGAATGAGGAATGCCAATATTGCCGGGTTGTTTACAAGCGCGATGCGCAAAGCCCGGAGCGGCAGGCGCTCTCCTGCAAGCTGATGGTCAGCGAAGGCCTGGAAGTTGTCGAGGTTGCGACAGAGATCAGCTACTGCCTGCGGGATTTGAAATTGAAGTGAGGGGAAGACCGGTGAATTGAGAGAATCTCACACCGATCTCCCCAGGTTTATGCTGGGCGGGCTAAGCGTATTACTCAAATCTCTCTTCGCGCGGCATCGGCCTCATCGGCCAGTCTGAAGAGCAGTTCCACAAAGCCGTCCGACTTTCCTTTCACCGTGTGGCCCAGAAAGAGACCATCATCAACGAAGCCCTGCACTGCCCCGCGGGCGCCAGAGTTCTTGGTTGAGGTGGGGCGGATGATCGCCACCGGGCCAAAGTCCCGGCTCAGGAAGTCTGCAGGCTCGGGCATGATCAGGTTGGCCTGTAACGTGTCGCCCTTCCTCGACTCAGGATTCGTCTCGCCCTTCGCCTTGGTGAGATCTGAGAACGTGACGTTTGCGCCGGTTGAGCCGGGGAATCCTTTGTCCACGTCGGTAATCGGCTGGGCATTTCCTGCCTTGTCCTGCCAGGTCTGGAAGTGCATGATCTCCGACCCGCCAATACTCAGCAAGATGCGCAGTACTTCGAGATTAGTGACCTTTTGCGCCAAAGTGGGATAAAGGCTGGTGCCGCCCTGCTCGATGAACGCGAAATGGAATCCGGCG
This sequence comes from Acidobacteriota bacterium, assembly GCA_019243475.1. Taxonomy (GTDB): domain Bacteria; phylum Acidobacteriota; class Terriglobia; order Terriglobales; family Acidobacteriaceae; genus Gp1-AA112. The sequence continues at coordinate 11,110 of JAFAUE010000331.1, forward strand.
GTGAATGCGATCGCCTTCAGATGATTCGTGAGGCTGTCAGGGGGATTGCTGAGATCGCTTCCATCGGTATCCTGATCCGTGCGTGGGATCGCGGTGTGCTTGTGCACCGCCAGGCTGGGGACCGCCTGCACAAAGTCGGCGTCATCGAAATCGGGATTTGTGACGCTGCGATAACGGGACCAGAAGGTCGTGTCGATCGTGAGCTGAGTGAGGTTTGTCAGACGGCCCAGACCCTGGTTGGCGCCGGTCGCCTGGCTGCTCTTGAGGTTCTTGAAGCCACTCAGGTCCACGGCTGCAGATCCTTTGGATTCAAGGTAGTTGCCTAGGAAGTTGGCATGGCTTATTTCGTCATCCGTGTTGTCGTGTACGTACTGCGACATGTCGCCATCGAGAACCTGCAATGCCGCGGCATAAAGTGGATTGCCGCCGTTGACTCCCGACACCTCGTTGTCCTGAGTGCCGCCTAACTCGGAGTACTGAATCCACAGATCAGCCTCCACCTGCTCCAGCGCATTGAGGAACCGCAGAACGGCGATGTCTCCGCGGGTTATCGGAAAGCGACCCTCGTCATCTGCCAGGGCCGGAATGCTGGTTAAGAGGGTGCTCCCGACGGTGGCCACACCCGCTGTCATAATCCCCTGTTTCAAAAAGGAACGTCGGTTACTGTGCTTCATGCCGCGTCTTCTTTCTTTTCGGATTTTGGATTGCAGCAATCCAAACAACTAAACCCGCGGGAGCAAAGCTTTACTCCCTTGCAGGCATGAATTCACAAAGTTCACTGGGACGGGAGAATCTTACGGCGCAAAGCCGCTTCCTCCCATTTTGGGACAGAAAGCGAGCGGCCGTTATCGGATGGGGTTCGAGGGGACGAACGAAATGGAAGTTTTCATCAGCCGGCTCAATTGCGATTCCGTATCGCTCTCCATCAGCCAGATCACCCAATACTGCTTCAACGACGTGAGCACGAACGACATGTGCACCTTGCGCAGCAGCGTGCTGCCTGAGACGGGCACAGCGCCCAGGCTTGGCATCTCGAGAAACAAATGACCGTCGAGATCTGCGGCCAGCAGCCGGCTGGCATTGTGTCCCAAAAAGGGAGTTCCCGCGAAGGAGCGGACGATCATCTCTCCGAACAGCTGGATGTCCTGGTTGTCGTGTATCGATTCGGGAAACTTCAGGTCGGGAGCAAAACAAGCGGGATCGGCCGCGAGAATGAGGATCCGCGGATTGAAGTGATCGAGGTCCTGACTGGGAGACTGTTCCGTCGCGAAGCTAAGGACGCGCGTACACTGCTCCGTCCACGAATCCTTGGCATCTGTCTGCTGCGAATGGGATTGAGGGCTGGTGAGCGTGAGCTGCGCCGGGTCCCGTCCCAAATGCCAGCCTTCGGGAAAGCGATAGGAGAATCCGAGGAAGTTGTTTGAATAGACGTTCCCAGAGAGATGACCCGGGTCGAGCCTGGCGACGTCGAGCTGCGGCGCATTCTGCAATCTGTGCTGCACGGCTTCGGTGAGATATGGCCGGCTGTCGGCTCCCGCCATTTCTTTGGCGCTCTTTGGATCGAAGAATTTTATGGATTCAATGTTTTGCCGCAGCTCGTCCGCCTGCCGCGCATTTTGGGCGGAGACAGAAACAACCAGCACATAGCCGCGCATTCCAGTGGCATAACGCAGACGATAAGCCTTGCCCGAAAAGGATTTCTGTTCCGTCTGGTTCTTCCAAAAAAGACGTCCCCCGATGTCCAGCGCCTCCGGCGGTTTAGCACCCTGCTCGCTGGGCATGAATGCCATTTTCTGCGCTTCTTCGTCGGGATTCCCAAGCACCTGCGTGGCGGAGAGAATCAGCAGGGTGATTCCGTGATCAAGAGACTTTTCCGCGAAGAGGAAGTGCCGCAGCGCTTTGTTGGAGTCGCTCAGGTCGATGACTTCGAAGTGCTTCTGCGGAAGCGTCAGGCGAAATCCGAAGAACGCATTCGTGTACTCGGCGCGTGATAGAAACGCGCTCTCCGGAACTGGGATCCTGGGCGTCAGCTCACGCGTCTCGGCACAAACGCCGAGGCACAGGAGAAGTGCCGCAAGGACGATCCGGAGCATATAGAGCTATTTTGCCGCATTTGAGCACAGGGCAGGGCGGCCAAGACAGAGGGATTCCAGAGAGGCCGAAATGATAGACGGCACTGGGCTCGGTCGCCCAGTGCCGCCCACCCGCTCACCGCAGGTGGTACCGCGCGAGCATTGGCGTTATCACTGTGAACCCTCGCCGCGACACCTACCCCCTCGTC
>JAFAUE010000350.1 GCA_019243475.1 Acidobacteriota bacterium
CGATGGTCCCGGATTAGGAGTGGATTGGGACCGCCATGGCAAGCGCAGCGCCTTCGTCGGCAGCTTCGCTGAGTAGTTGTCGGAATGGGGAGGCCGTTCGCTTCTCAGGAGACTAGTGTGCAATCGCCACTTGCCGAAGGATGAACGCGTAATCGAACGCGATTTCCTTCAGCCTGTCATAGCGGCCGGATGCCCCGCCGTGTCCGGCTCCCATGTTCGTCTTCAGCAGCACAAGGTTCTTATCGCTGCGCAAAGCACGCATCTTTGCGACATACTTCGCGGGCTCCCAATACATCACCTGGCTGTCGTTGAACGAGGTCTTCACCAGCATGGTGGGATATGACTTGCTTTCGAGGTTGTCGTATGGCGAGTACGAGATCATGTAATCGAATGCAGCTTTTTCCTTAGGATTGCCCCATTCTTCAAATTCGCCCACGGTCAGCGGCAGCGTCTCGTCGAGCATGCTGTTGATCACGTCGACGAAAGGCACCTTCGCGATGATCGCGCAAAAGAGATCAGGACGCATATTCGCCACCGCACCCATCAGCAGACCTCCAGCGCTTGCGCCTTCGATCACCAGCTTTTCTTTGGACCCATAACCCTTGTCGAGCAGATAATCGGCGCAGCTTATGAAGTCTGTGAACGTGTTCTTCTTGCGCATCATGCGTCCATCGTCGTGCCACGTCTTACCCATCTCGCCGCCGCCTCTGGGATGCGCAATGGCATACACCATCCCGCGATCGACAAGACTAAACAGGTTAGAGTTGAATGCCACATCGACAGAATGACCGTAAGACCCGTAGGCATATAGATACAGCGGCGATGTGCCGTCCAGATCGGCGCCTTTCTGATACAGAACCGAAATGGGAACATTGACGCCGTCCCGCGCCGGCGCGTAGAGCTGTTCGACGACATACTTTCCCGGATCGAATCCGCTGGGAATTTCTTTTTGCTTCAACAAGGTTGAAGTTCCGGCATTCACGTCGTACTCGAAGATCGATGGCGGTGTGATGAATGATTGATAGCTGTAACGAAATTTGTCAGTGTCGTACTCGCGATTAATGTATGGCACAACCAGGTAAGCCGGCTCCGGGAAGCTTATTCGCCGTGGCGCACCTCCTGTGATGGCGGCCACCGAGATCTGCGGGAGTCCATGCTCGCGCTCGTGCAGGACGTAATGGCGCTTGAAGAACTCAGCGTCATCCAGCATTACAGTCGCTCGATGCGGGATGACCTCAGTCCAGTGCTCACGAGAAGGCATCGCGATCGGCGTTCTGATCAGGCGAAAATTTCGGCCGGTATCGTTTACGCGCACATAAAAGAAGTCGCCATTGTGATCGGGATAGTATTCGACGTCCTGCCGCCGTGGCTCAATCAGCTTCCACTCTCCATGCGGATTCTCCGCGGAGACGTACCGTGCTTCACTTGTCGTGTGACTGCTGCAAATGCAGAACAGATATCCCTTACTTCGCGTTCGAAAAACCTCCACATTGAAACGCTCGTCCGCTTCTTCATAAATAAGCTCGTCGGCTGAAGTGCTCCCGAGCGTATGGCGATAGAGTCGATACTGCCGCTTGGCTGAATCTTCGACCGTATAAAAGATGGTGCGGTTGTCATTCGCCCAGGCCACAGAACCGGTCTTCCCGATCCGCTCGGGAAGGAGCGTGCCTGTGCGGAGGTCTTTCACCACAAGCGTGTACTGGCGGAAGCCGGTATTGTCCGTCGAGTAGGCAAGCAGATTCGCGTCGTCGCTCACCTGGTACGCTCCGATGGCCATGAAACTCTGGCCCTTGGCCAGTTCGTTCACATCGAGCACGATCTCCTCGGAAGCGTCCAGCGTCTCCCGCTTGCGGCAAGCGATGGGATATTGTTTTCCCGATTCGGTCCGCGAGTAGTAAAAGTAAGCCCCGTATCTGTATGGAACCTCGACATCCGTCTCTTTGATCCGGCTGAGCAGCTCCTGATAAAGCTTCTGCTGGAGCTCTGAGGTAGGCTTCATCACGGCGTCGGTGTAAGCGTTTTCCGCTTCGAGGTAGGCCTGCACCTCAGGATTGTCTTTGTCGCGTAACCAGAAATAGTCATCGAGCAGCGTGCGCCCGTGGATCTCTGTGATATGCGGTATTTTTTTGGCGGAAGGAGGAGTAACGCGGGACTGCGTGTCGCTGGGTTCGAGAGTAGTTGAGACTGTCACTGAACAGATTACAGGAAGAGGACAAAACGACGCGACCTCAGCGTTGAAGGTCAATGAATGCCAAGTAGTTCAACGATTTTTTCCCACTTTTGAAACTGTCATCCCTCGCTCCGCCACGAGAACTCTGAAGCACCAGTCCCACGTTTGCGGAGCGAGGGATCCGCTTTTCTACCGCTTCCGCAATCGCGTAACGACTCTGGAGCTTCCGCTGCGAACTGCACGCCGCGGAGGCTCCTCAAGCCTTGGTTCAGGCAACGGCAGGCGCGAGCCGACGGGAGTCGTGAAACTCTGCGCCGCAGTCGGATCGTACTTCAGGTAAACGGAATATGGATTTGCGAGTCGCTCAGCGCTGAACCAGTCGGAAGCTAGGTCTTCCCAGGTTGGGTTCATGCTCTCAACGAGAGCAACGCGTTGCGCCCGCGTCCAGCGTTTCACCTGCTTTTCTCTTTTAATTGCGCTATCCACGTACTTCCATGATTCGTAATACACCAATCGCTTAACTCGATATCGTTTCGTAAAGCCTTCGAAAGCACCGATCTTATGTTCGAACACTCGCGCGCGCAGATTACTGGTAATACCGGTGTAGAGCACCCGCGACTTGCTGGCCATGATGTAGACGAAGAAAAGGTATTCGCGCATGCAGAAAATCAGATCCCTCGGTCCGCAACCACCAATTTAATGCGTTCCTGAAGTTGCTTCAGCGGACCGAGGGATGACAGTTTTGATACAGAAACCTGTTAGAGAATTCGGATCATTGTCGTCTTATTACATTAGTGCGGGTAGCCCTCATTAATGAACGCGTCCACGTCCTTATGCAGCTTGTGGCGGGCGTTGTCATCGATGTAAACCATGTGTCCCGACTCGTAATAAGCAAAGCTTATGTTCTTTCGCACTGGCGGTTCGAGCTGCATGTGAGACACAGTCTGCTCGATGCCATCGAACGGCGTGGCGACGTCATAGTAACCGCAGAGCACCAGGACTTTGAGATGGGTCTGCTGCGTCATGGCGGCGCGCAGCACCTCGGCGACGGCCGTGTTTCCGGTCTGGTCCCATGGACGAACATTGCCGCTCACCGCGTAGTACATATCGGTGTCCCATTTCAGCTCACGACGAACGTGGTCCTGAAATGTGGCCACAAACGCGCCTTCGTAGGATGCCTCGCTTGGATCGTATTCGTCGCGCTCGCCGGCAGCATCCACATCCATGCCTTCGAAACGGGAATCGAGACGGCCGATGGTGCGACGCTTGTCGCGTTCCAGCTCTTTGAACCAGCGGAATGAGCTGACGCGCAGATTCGCCTGCTCAATGTACTTTGGCGACAAGGCCGTGAAATGGGCGATGTCCTGAACCACTTTCTGATAGTCCGCCGGGCTGATTTGATCGCCCTTCTGCAAGGCAGCCGCATATTCTCCATGAGCAAACTCGCGCGCCTGCTGGGCAACCTCCGCTACGCTTTTGCTTTGCAGATCCGCAGGCAACAGATGGTGATACCAGGCTGTAGTCGCATAGGTTGGAAGGAAGAATTCAAAGCGATCGTCGCCGCCCCAGTTGGCGAATGCCACAGCGGAAAGCAGTACGATGCCGTTCAAGTAAATCTGATGACGTTCCTGCAGCACGCCTGAAAGCTCGGCCGAGCGAGTAGTTCCGTAGCTTTCCCCAATTAGATACTTCGGCGACGCCCAGCGCTGATTGCGCGTGACGTACTGATAGATAAAATCCGCGAACCAGTTGGCATCCTCAATGATGCCGTGGAATTGCGAGCCACGCTCGCCGGGTGCAGGACGGCTGTAACCAGTAGAAATGGCATCGATGAACACGAGATCGGTTGTGTCCAGGAAGGAGTCTTCGTTGTCCACGGTGGTGTAAGGCGCGGGCAGACCGTGTCCGTCCGACGTGAGCGCCACTCGCTTCGGGCCCATTCCCATATGGGTAAACAGCGATGCCGATCCCGGCCCGCCGTTGTAAACGAAGGACACGGGACGCTTGGAAAGGTCGGCCACATTATCCTTCGTGTAGGCGACGAAGAACATCGTAGCCTTCGGTGTGCCGTCGTCGGATTTAATCACGTATGTGGCCGTGGTGGCGGTGTAGTTCATCTGCTGTCCACCGATGCGGCCACTGTGATGCGTAACCGAGGTCTTTTCTTCCGGGGGGAGAGTCCGGCGCGCTTGAGTGCGCTCGCCGGCTTCAGGTGTTTGCAACTCCGGCTGCTGCTCACGCGGGAGCTGCGTGCGCGACTGAAAGAACTGTGGAGGACGCTGAGCCTGCGGCGTAGTCTGCTGCTCTGATGGCTGTTCAGCTGAAGTCTGCGGGCGAGTCGAAGGTTGCTGGGCGATTAGCGAGGTTGTGATGAACAGAAGGAGGACTGCGGGAAAGCAAAATCGACGAATAGTCACCGATTCGGTCACGCTCCATTAGGAATTTAATTTTGCGGGGCGAATTGTAAGCGGGGTGGTGGCCGTCTGCAACTCTGTTAACGTTTCTTAAGCTACGTGACAGTCGTCACAGCTGCGTGCACTGCCATCAACTGCTGCAGCGTAGTCTTCAACTCTGAGAGCGGCAGCGCATTCGCGCCGTCCGATTTCGCGGCGGCGGGATTGTCGTGCACTTCCATAAACACGCCGTCCACCCCTGCGGCCACGGCAGCGCGCGACAACACCGGAATGAACTCCGGCTGGCCGCCGCTCTGTTGCGTGCCGTTGTCACTTCCGCCCGCGCTGGGAAGCTGGACCGAATGTGTAGCGTCGAAGACCACTGGTGCCAGTTTTCGCATGATCGCCAGCGAGCGCATGTCGACGACAAGATTGTTGTAGCCAAAACTGGAGCCGCGCTCCGTAAGAAATACGCGATCATTGCTGCTATCGCGAATCTTCCCGACAGCATGGCGCATGTCCCAGGGGGCGACGAATTGGCCCTTCTTTACGTTGATGGCACGACCGGTTTTGGCGGCGGCAACCAGAAGGTCGGTCTGCCGGCAAAGGAACGCCGGAATCTGCAATACATCAACCGCCTCGGCAATCGGCTCTGCCTGCTCGGGCTCGTGAATGTCAGTAAGCACTGGGACCCGGACTGTTTCCGCGACCTTGCGCAAAATACGCGCCCCTTCTTTGACTCCAGGACCGCGGAAGCTCTTCAGCGAGGTGCGGTTCGCCTTGTCAAAAGAGGCTTTGAAGATAAACGGAACCTTGAGGTCGCGCACAACCGCGGCGATCGCTTCCGCCATTTTCAAGGCATGAGCTTCGCTTTCAATCACACATGGGCCGGCGATCACAAACAATTTGCCTGAGCCGACGTGGACATTGCCGATCTCGAATTCAGTATTCATTCGTGTCGAATCGAAGCACAATCTACTGGAAGACTTCCGCCGCAGTTCGATAGACGTTCGCATGAGCTTCGGCGGTGAGCTCCAGCGGACGCGAATATCCGCCACCCAGCGTAATCACAAAAGGGATGTCGTGGCTTCGAGCAGCATGCATCACGCGGCGATCGCGCTCGGCGAGCCCGCGATGCGTAAGCGCGAGGTGACCCAGACAGTCCGATTCAAGAGCATCTACGCCCGACTGGTAAAGGATTATGTCCGGGCCAAACGCCAGCACCTGGGGAAGCACGAAATCCAGCGCCGCCAGATACTCATCGTCGCGCGTGCGGTCAGGAAGCTCGACATCGATGTGGCTCTCCTGCTTGCGTAAAGGAAAGTTGCTTCGGCAATGCACTGAGACGGTCAGCACATCGTGATCGCCTGAAAAAATATGCGCCGTGCCATCGCCCTGATGGACATCCAGATCGAGGATGGCCGCGCGGCGAATACGTCCATCCCGACGCAGCCACTGAATGGCTACTGCCAGATCATTGAACACACAATAGCCTGAGCCGCTATCGGCGAATGCGTGATGGGTACCTCCGGCCAGGTTCGCGCCCAATCCGCAGCGGAGGGCATCTTCAGCTGCGGCGAGCGTTCCCCCAAGCGAACCAAGCGTGCGTCGAACCAGACCTTCCGACCAGGGAAACCCAATGCGCCGTACGGCAGCCGGCGACAGCGTGCCTGATAGAAAGCTGTCAACGTACCCGCAGGTGTGGATCAGTTTGATGAGGTCGATCGAAGCAAGCGGCGCGAGCTGGAGAGAGAAGCCGTCTGCCGCTAGGCGCTCGCGAGTGAGCTGATATTTTCCTGAAGGAAATCGGTGGCCTGCCGGCAAATCCAGCGCATGCACATCGCAGTAGTAGATGGCAGGTTTCCCCACAGATAACAGTCTAATCGGAGCAGACCTGCGAGCACAGACGTGTTGATATTCAAATGGCCACGAGAAGAATTGTGGGCGCATCCCATAAGCATGATTCGCAAACTGAAGTCTGGCGAGTATCGCCTGTATTCGCGAAAGAAGAACCTGAAGACCGGCAAGCGCCGGAATCTCGGGACCTTTGCGACCCGGGCAAAGGCCGAAGGTCACGAACGGGCCGTGCAGTTCTTCAAACGGAGAGGATAACGATGGCCCGCACTAAACAATCAACTGCCGCACGACGTAACATCAAGAAGGCTGCCGCCGTCGCAAAGAGGAAAAAGACGATCGCTCACTTGCCCAAAGCCACCCGCGCCGCCTTAGGCAAGGAAGGCGCAAAAGCAGCGAAGAGGTCCCGCAGACCTCGATAGGTCAGCGCTTCACCAGAAACGGATTGCTTTGCCGCTCTTCGCCGATGGTCGTCAGCTCTCCGTGGCCAGGAATGACGATGGTTTCATCGGGCAAGGCGAGCACACGGTCATGCAGCGACGTGACGATTTTGTTGAAGGAGCCGCCGGGCAGGTCTGTGCGCCCAATGCTGCCGGCAAATAGCGTATCTCCTGCGACTAGCTTTTTCTCTAAAGGAAAATAGAGGCACATGCTCCCTTCCGTGTGGCCGGGGGTATGCATGGCGACTCCGTGGATGGCGCCGCACTGAACTTTGTCTTGATCGTCGAGGCTCTGATCGATTTCCACTGCTCCCGGAGATGGTGCTCCAATCCATGCTGCCTGGACGTCGAGCATCTTCAGGAGCGCGTAATCATTCTTGTTAAGCAGGATGGGAGCTCCGGTTGCGGCTTTCAGCTTCATCGCTCCACCCACATGGTCGATGTGAGCGTGCGTGATAAAGATTTGCTTCAGCGTGAGCTGGTGCTTGGCAAGAACGACAAGAATGCGGTCAATCTCATCACCCGGATCGATGACCAGCGCTTCGCGTGTGTTCTCATCGCCGATGACGGAGCAGTTGCAGCCGAGCAGTCCGACCGGGAAGATCTCATGGATCATGCGAAGGCAGAGCTAGCGCGTGACCGGCTGCGGTTCCTGATTTGAGCCTTTTGCGGGAGCTCCCGGCTGGGCAGGCGCTGAAGTCTGTTTCGCAGGCTTGGTACCCTCAAGAACTGAGCCGCCGGTGTGTCGTCCCATCATTACCGACAACACGAGAGAAGTAACCATGAAGATTACTGCCGACCACGTGGTCGCTTTTGTGAGCACGTTGGCTGCAGATCGCGGTCCGAAGGCCGTCTGCGAACCCATGCCGCCGAATGCCGCGGCAACGTCGGCGCTCTTGCCGCTCTGCAGCAGCACGACGATAACGATGAAAATGCAAACGATTATGTGGATGGTCAGGAACAGGTAAATCATTGCGCTCGGACAGTACCTTTCAAGCCTTGCAAACCTGCAGCACAGACCACCAACGGTAAAGGGTGGTAAGTTGTCCCGGAAGAGCTGGATGCAGCCAAGGCGGGTGAAATCTTATGGTGCGGAAGGGGGGACTTGAACCCCCATGCCTTTCGGCGCCACCCCCTCAAGATGGTGTGTCTGCCAATTTCACCACTTCCGCACACTGGTGGCGTAAGGCCGTGAACAGTATAACAAAGCAGCTACGCAGCCCAGTCCTCTAAGTTTCAGAGCTGTTCACCACTTCACAATGGCGGCAAACGACTTAGGATCCAGGCTGGCGCCTCCGACCAGCGCCCCGTCGATCTGTTCCTGCGACATTAAGTCGTGGGCATTCTCTGGCTTTACGCTGCCGCCATAAAGGATCCGAAGCTTGCTCGCCGCCTCGTCACCGATTTCCTTGGCTGCTTCGGCTCGGATGAAGGCATGAGCGTCGGAGGCAATCTGCGGAGTGGCCGTCTTCCCAGTGCCGATCGCCCAGACTGGCTCGTAGGCGATGCAGAATTTGTCTACGTCTTGGCCGGAAATTTCCCGGAGGGCAGCTCCCACCTGACGCCGAAGTACGCCTTCCGTAAGCCCGGACTCGCGTTCTTCGAAGAGTTCCCCTACGCAGACGATGGCCAGAAGACCGTCTTCCAGCGCTCCGCGAAGCTTGCGATTCACAGCAACGTCGGTCTCGAGAAAGTATTGGCGACGCTCCGAGTGACCGATGATGACGTGCGAACAGCCAATGCAAATGAGCATTGCCGCAGAAATTTCTCCCGTAAATGCACCTTGCTTTTCCCAGTGCATATTCTGCGCACCCACACCGATCCGAGTGCCGGCAACCGCCTCAATGGTCGCAGGAATGCTGATGAACGGAGGAAATAGAGCTATGTCATCGCGATTTTGGTTGGCAACCAAAGGAGCGAAATCTCGGACGAAGGCGCGCGCTTCGTCGGGCGTCTTGTGCATCTTCCAGTTGGCGGCAATTAGCTTTCTTCTCATGGGATACACTGGATTTTCAGGCTATCTCTTGTAGCAGGCTGTCAGCAGAATGGAAACACCTTCCCGGGAAGACTCTCCTCTTAGGTCCAAAATAATCGTGGTTGTGGTGGCGCTCGTGGTCGCCGCCGTGGGCATCCTGTTCGACCGGCTTCTCTTGCGCGAAGGTGTTCCGCGTCCTGATTTGCTTGCGCTCTCGAATCTGCTGACCGGCATGGTAGCGGGCGCCTTTTTCTGGCAGGCGATGCGACGCGACCGCGAGCGCCGGAACTTTGTCCGCGAACGACTGCACACTATCTCCGAGATGAATCACCACATTCGCAATGCGCTGCAGGTGATCTCCTTTTACTCTTACCGTGAACAGGACGAAAAGACCCTGGACATGCTGCGAAAAGCGGTGAATCGAATCGAATGGGCGCTCAAAGAAGTCCTTCCGGGAGAACTCATCGCACATGAAGCGAACGAACTGGAGGAATCAAGTCCCGAGTCCGAGGTTCCCAAGTCATGACTATCTGTTCGTAAGCGCTTCTACTCCAGGAAGCTTCTTTCCTTCCAGAAACTCAAGGGACGCACCACCGCCGGTAGAAATGTGGGTGATTTTGTCCGCCACGCCCGCCTGATGCACTGCGGCAACCGAATCGCCGCCCCCCACGATCGAGGTTGCATCTTCGTTATGCGCGATTGCCTGCGCAATTTTGCGCGTCCCGGTAGCGAATTGCGGCGTTTCGAAGACGCCCATAGGTCCATTCCAGACGATCGTGCAGGCATTCGCGATTTCGTCGGAATACAGTCGGACCGTTTTGGGACCAATGTCAAGCCCCATGAATCCCGCGGGAATCGGCTGCTCGGCATCGATGATTTTGGTTGGAACATCATTTTCGATCTTCATTGCTACTACATCGTCGGCCGGCAGCATGATGCGAACGCCGCGCTCGTTGGCCTCATGAAGAAGGTCGCTGGCGAGATCGATCTTGTCATCCTCGACCAAAGATTTTCCTACTTCCCGGCTTTGGGCTTTTTGGAACGTGTAGGCCATCGCTCCACCAATCAGCAATGCATCTACGCGGTTCATAAGATTCTTGATGACACCAATTTTGTCCGACACCTTGGCGCCGCCAATGATGGCAACAAACGGTCGCGCGGGATCCAGTAGCAATTGGCCCATGTGATCGAGTTCTTTCTGCATGAGGAAACCCGCCGCGGACTTTTCGACGAACTTCGTAATGCCTGCGGTAGAAGCATGAGCACGATGCGCGCTGCCGAACGCGTCGTTCACGTAGTAGTCGGCGAGCTTCGCGAGTGCGCGGGCAAAAGCTTCGTCGTTTGCTTCCTCCTCGGGATGAAAACGGAGATTTTCAAGTAACAGCGTCTGGCCGCTTTCGAGGCGAGTCGCCAATTCCTCGGCCTCGAGTCCGACACAATCCGGCGAGAAGCCGACGTTGCAATCGCTTTCCAGCACATTGTCGAGCAGCATTCGCAGGCGCTCGGCTACAGGCTTCAAACTCATCCTGGGATTGGGCTTGCCCTTGGGACGACCGAGATGCGAGGCAACGATCAGCTTTGCTCGATTCCTGAGCGCGTACTCCAAAGTTGGAAGGGTCTCGCGGATCCGGGTGTCGTCAGTGACCCGCCCTTCTTCCGACAGCGGTACGTTGAAATCTACACGCAGAAAAATCCGTTTGTCTTTCAGCGGAAGGTCCCGGATAGACAGCTTTTGCATAAACGGCTCCAGCTACAGACCTTTCTTGGCCATAAAGTCGATCAGGTCGCGCACACGGCAGGAGTATCCCCACTCGTTGTCGTACCAGGAGATCACCTTCACGCAATTGCCGTTCACGACGCGGGTCATCGGAGAATCCACGATAGAAGATCGCGAGTCACCACGGAAGTCCATGGAGACTAATTCTCCATCCTCAACACCCAAAATCCCTTTCATTGGACCGCTTGCCGCAGTTTTCAATGCCGCATTCACTTCTTCCGGAGTTGTCTTTTTCTCCGTGAACGCAACCAGGTCCACGACGGAAACATTCGGCGTTGGAACGCGCATTGCGAAACCGTCGAGCTTTCCCTTGAGCTCCGGAATCACCAGATGCAAAGCTTTCGCTGCGCCGGTAGATGTTGGAATCATGGACAGAGCTGCCGCGCGCGCCCGTCGCAAGTCCTTGTGCGGGAAATCGAGGATCACCTGATCGTTGGTGTAAGAGTGAATTGTCGTCATCGTTCCACTTTGAATGGTGAATGAATCGTGGACCACCTTGGCAATGGGAGCAAGGCAGTTCGTCGTGCACGATGCATTCGAGACGATGTGGTGTTTAGCAGGATCGTATTTGCTCTCATTAACGCCGAGAACAATGGTTACGTCTTCATTCTTGGCCGGCGCCGAGATGATGACCTTCTTCACCGTACCGCGGAGATGCTTGCCTGCAGAGGCCGCATCGGTGAACTTTCCGGTCGATTCGATCACAATTTGTGCGCCCACGGATTCCCAGTTCAGGTTGGCCGGATCTTTCTCAGCAAAAACTCTGATCGCTTTATTTCCTACGTGAATGGCGTTCTCCCCGGCGCGGATGTCTTCCTTCAGGTTTCCAAGCACAGAGTCATATTTCAGAAGATGCGCAAGCGTTTTCGCGTCCGTGAGGTCATTGAACGCGACAAACTCGATCCCCGGATGGTTGAGTGCCGTGCGGACAATATTCCGTCCTATGCGGCCGAATCCATTGATGCCTACTTTGATTGCCATGAATGCGTCTCTCCAGTCGCCAATATCTATTGATGTGAATGAAAATACGCGGCCTCGCAGCTAATACGGCCACGTTTGTAAGGTGAAACGAAAATCGTAAATCAGAAGTTCGCGAAGGCGCAATTCGCGCAAAAGAAGGGATAAAACTGGAGCCGGAGCGCCAGCTAGGCTCAAGCGCTCTCAACACTCCGTATTCGCCGAGATTCTGTCAATCCGTGTTGCTGGGAACAACGAGGTCAGCCGCCGAACGTCCACATTCCCAACAGTCGCACCCAACCTTCGGTAACTACGAACCACATTGCGGCAGCGGTAAGCGACAGCAGTAGCAGATGCAAGGTCCATTCCTTCATCCGATCCTTCTTGCTTAGAGAAGCTTCTGTTGCAGACAGCGGTAACTGCGGATCTAACGTGGCTGGAAGTAGCGACTGCAGCTCAACCTTTTGGGAATAGCTTGCTTTCACAATGCTCATGCCGAAAGCTCCTGTGGTTGCCGACTCTACTGCTCACCATCTGAACACTCCAGAAAGCCTCTCTTGCGTAAAGACTCTGTAAAAACCTTCTCGTTCGCCGGTGTACAACGAATTACACCTCTTTGCGGACACTTAACGCAGGCTTCCGCCGTTCGATCGTCTATACATCAGCGCGCTGACAATTCCGCGCTGCACGCCGACCCTTGGAAGGAGATGTTCATGTTGCTACCGAGATCGTCATAGGTCGCGGGTGTGATGGCACGGAAGCCATCGAGATCGTCCAAAGGCTCCAGCCCGACCTTGTAGGGATGGACGTTGACATGCCATCCATCGATGGCTTGACCGCCGCCCTGATCATCACTACGCACTTCCCATCTGTTCAAGTGCTGCTCATGTCGGCCGAAGACTCGCGCGAGTTGCTGGCGGATGGATGGCGTGCGGAGCTGCCGCCTTCATCCATAAGGCAAGGTTTCGACAGGAATTCCAGTCATTTCTTGAACTGACATCCGATTCGAAGTGAAACAGACCAGAACGCTGTCATAACTCGCAAACTAGCTTTTTACAAGGACTTTACCGCTGTGCGTAATTAGGCATGGCGAAATAGAAGCAGCAGGGGGAACGACAAATGACGGTTACACGAAATGCGGTTGCATTTCTGATTGCAATCATCGCCGGCAGCATCATGTTGTTTAGCCAAAATCCATCTGGGCCTGCAGACCCGGCAACCATGGCGCAGCATCGAGTTCACTTTCTTAGCGAGCAGCTATCGCTGACCTCGGATCAGCAACAGCAGGCTCTGGCGATTTTCAGTAATTCGGCTACATCGCTAAGTTCCGTGCATGAGCAGATGAAGACAGCTCATGAAGCCTTGAGAACCGCCGTCCAAGGCAACGACACCAATGGCATCCAGAAAGCAGCGCAAACCATTGGGAATCTGACAACTCAGACCACCGCGGCCGAGGCGACTGCCGATGCAGCGTTCTACAAAATCCTCACTCCCGATCAACAAACCAAACTTGCTCAGCTGCCCCACCACGGCCCGGGAGGAATGCACGGCCCTCCGCCTCCCGGCATGCAGCCGTAGTAGCGGTTGGTGGGTAGAATGAGGCAGGCATGCACACACTGCCTGCCTCGGATTTGGCTTAAAGGACGGCGCCCGGCGTTACCTCGTGAAACTTCCCAGGACAGAACGGTTCCTTTGGCCAGCGATGACGTGCGCGCTAGTCGCCGTGCTGGCCACCCTGGCGTCTTTGCAGTACCGCTGGAGCAAACAGGTCAGCGATGCCGGCAGAGCTCGCATGACGGCGGAACTGGTCTCCTCGATGATGGGCTTTCGACGGGATTTTGCCCGCGAACTGTCAACCTTGACGTTCCCATTTCAGGAAGTAGAACGTGCTGCCCCCGAGAAGCGACAGGCGGCCGTTGCGCAGTCCTCCAGCGAAATGATGGCTACTGCAGCGCATGCCAAGCTGGTGAAGCATGTTTTTCTCGCGAACGAGCGATCCGGAAAAGGAATTCAGCTCTACGAAGTAACCGGCGGTAAGTTAAGTCTCACGCAGGGTTCCTGGCCCGCCGAGCTGGTGCCGTTGCGGGAGGCACTGCCGGCGAGTGGTCCATCCCATGACTTCCGTCGGCCGCGACATCTCCCGGAAATGCATGGTCGACTTCCAGACAGGAATCTTGAGCATGGCCCTTCCAATGGACCAGGGCAGCAGCATGGACCCCCGTGGTTTATTGCAGCATCCGTTCCCGCCCTGATAAGACCGTTGCACGAACATGTTGCCGATACTCGCGCCGAGCGAGGACGTCAATGGATCGTCATCGAGCTTGACCGCGAATTCATTCGTGAGCATTTGTTTCCCGAATTGGTATCGCGGTATTTCCCCAATATCGCTGAGCAGAGCTATGACGTAGAAGTAACTTCCTCAGCGGGAAATGATGTTTTCGATTCGGGGCGGCAGCTCACCGAGCACGGAGCAGACGCCCGCCTGGATTTGTTTGGTATTCCTGGACCGCCGCGCGAGTGGAATTCTGCCGTTCCGCAATTGCGCAACGGCGCACGCCTGCGCATTTCGGGAGTTCATATCGAAGAAGCGGGCGCGAGCGCGCCAATCCTGCTGCCAGATTTAGGAGTTCCGGGCGATTCCAATTGGGTCCTGCTGGCAAGGAACCGACAGGGCTCGCTGGAAACTGCCGTTGCGCAAGTACGCACAGAAAACCTGGCTTTCAGCTTTGGAATCCTCGTGGTGCTGGCGGCGACAATGGGCATAATCCTACTGGCTAGTCATCGCGCGCGCAGACTGGCACAGTTGCAAATGAATTTCGTAGCAGGGGTGTCTCACGAGCTGCGGACGCCTATTACTGTGATCTCCTCTGCGGCGGAAAATATTGCCGACGGCGTAATCGAAAACAAGCGGCAGATAGCACGCTACGGACAGGTCATCAAAAACCAGGCTGGACAGCTGAAGCAGCTTGTCGAGCAAATTCTGCTTTTCGCTACAACTCAGCATGGCAACACCAGCCCGCCATTGCATCCCTCATCAGTCGAAGACGCAATCGAATTAGCGCTTACTAACATGTCTGAAACCATTCGGCAGGAAGGCATACAGCTGGAAAAAAGTATTCAAACTTCTCTTCCGCCGCTGCTGATTAACGTACAGGCTCTCGCACAATGCCTGCAGAATTTGATTGCCAATGCCGTGAAATATCGTGGTGAATCGCACTGGCTTGGAATTGCGGCTGCGCTTCACGATCCCGGAGAAGTCATGATTAGTGTCTCCGATCGCGGTATTGGAATCGATTCGGCGGACATGAAGCACATATTCGAGCCTTTCTACCGGGCGTCTGAAGTTCGGGACGCGCAGATTCACGGCACGGGCCTGGGACTCTCTGTTGCCAAATCAACCGTGGAGAACATGGGCGGGCGCATCACAGTCGAGAGCCGACGTGGAGGCGGCACTTCATTCTTCATACACATTCCTGTGCCCGCTCTTGAAGAGGCGCGTGTATCGCCTCGCCATCCGAAGATCGTGACCAGCGACCTCCATTCTCAATAAATGAACGAGCGCATTCTGATTGTCGAAGACGAAGAAGCGTTGCGCATGACGCTGAGCGATCGTTTGCGCAGCGAAGGGTATGAGATTGAAACCGCTGCTGATGGGGCCGCCGGCCTTCAGAAGGCAACCGAGCAGGCGTACGACCTAGTTCTACTCGACGTGATGCTTCCGCGGAAAAGCGGGCTCGACGTGTGCAAGGATATCCGTGCCGCAGGCATGGCGGTGCCCATACTCATGCTTACGGCTAAAGGACAAAACGTGGATAAGATTGTTGGCCTCAAGATCGGCGCCGACGATTACGTCACCAAGCCTTTTGACACCACGGAACTATTGGCGCGCATTGAGGCTTTATTGCGGCGCGCGAGCGCATATGCGTCCACTCGCCCCGCTGTCCAAAAGCTCGGTGATCTGCAGATCGATATTCCGGGCACCATGGTCAAGCGCGATGGCGAGCGCGTAGCTCTCTCGGCGCGCGAATTTCAACTCTTGCGCTACTTGCTCGAGCACCGCAATACCACGATGTCACGTGCCAATATCCTGAAAGATGTCTGGGGGTATAGCTCCGACACGTTCACGCGTACCGTGGACGTACATGTCGCCAGCCTGAGGCAGAAGATCGAAACCGATCCTAAACAGCCGAAATTCATCCTCACTGTTCCCGGTCTCGGCTACAAACTCGCCGCCTGACGGCAAGCTCCGTGAGCTGCTGATTAGTTTTGATACCATTCTGTGACTTATGATCGGCGGTTTGACCTGTGTAATCCCCGATCAGTACATCGCGAAATTACAAAATCCTTCATGCCCCCTTTCAAATTCAAAGGCGTCGATTTCATAGAGTTTGATCCATTGCTGTCGGACGACGAACGTCTGGTTCGCGACAACACGCGGAAGTTCATCGAAGAAAACCTCGTCCCAATCATTGAGGAATGCAATCGCCAGGGCCGGTTTCCGCGCGAGCTGGTAAAGCCAATGGCTGACCTTGGTTTTTTCGGGGCGAGCCTCCACGGCTACGGCTGCGCAGGAATGTCAAATGTCGAGTACGGGCTCGTCATGCAGGAGTTGGAGCGTGGCGACAGCGGTGTGCGCTCGTTCGTCAGCGTGCAATCCGCGTTGGTGATGTATCCCATCTATGCCTTCGGCAGCGACGAGCAAAAACAGCAATGGCTTCCCAAATTGGCTGCCGGGGAAAAGATCGGGTGCTTCGGATTAACCGAGCCGGGATTCGGCTCCAATCCCGGCGGCATGCGGACGCGTGCACTAAAGGACGGGAACGACTATGTCCTGAACGGCGAAAAAATGTGGATCACCTCGGGTTCCATCGCCGATATTGCCGTCGTCTGGGCAAAAAGCGAGGAGCATGGCGGCAAGGTTCGCGGTTTTCTTGTCGAGACGAAGCGACCCGGCTTTTCTGCTCAGGACGTTCACGGCAAGTGGTCGCTGCGCGCCTCAGTGACGTCGGGACTGTCTCTTCAGGACGTACGTATCCCCGCCTGCAATCTCCTGCCGAAGTCAGATGGACTCAAGTCTCCGCTGATGTGCCTGAATCAGGCGCGCTATGGCATTGCCTGGGGCGCGATCGGCGCCGCCATGTCGTGCTACGACACCGCGCTTCAGTATTCACTTTTGCGCAAACAGTTTCGCGATCAACCGATCGCCTCGCATCAGCTAGTGCAGGAAAAGCTGGCATGGATGGTGACTGAGATCACCAAGGCGCAGCTGCTTGCGCTCCAAGTGGGCAAGCTCAAAGATTCGGAGAAAGTTCAGCATCAGCACATTTCCATGGCGAAACGAAACAACGTGTGGATGGCTCTCGAATGTGCGCGCCTGGCAAGAGATGTCCTCGGAGCCAACGGTATCGCCGACGATTATCCGATTATGCGGCACATGATGAATTTGGAATCAGTGAAGACTTATGAGGGAACACACGACATTCACACATTAATCATTGGGGCCAATGTCACGGGGATTGACGCGTTCTGAAATTCATAGCAGGAGACAAATATGTCCTCCGCCTGTGCCCACCTGCAAAAAGCGCACGATACAACGGCAAATTCACAGGGCTGTGAAGAGTGTCTGAAGATGGGGGACGTTTGGGTGCATCTTCGACTCTGCCTGAGTTGTGGCCATGTTGGCTGCTGCGATTCATCAAAGAACAAGCATGCGACCAAACACTATCACTCGACCCAACATCCGGTGATTCGCTCCTTTGAGCCAGGGGAGAACTGGCGCTATTGCTATGTCGACGATTTGATTGCAGGGTAAGTACAAAGATACCTTCCTATTCCCACGATTCACGATCCAGAACCTCAGCCGGTGTGCCCTGGGCAATCACTTGTCCGGCTTCGACCACAAGCACTCGTTGTCCAAGAGCCAGCGCCTCACGCACAGAATGCGTTACATAAAGAATGGGAATCGCATGCTCCTCGTTCCAGGATTGCAAGGCGTCGATCATCTTCAATCGTGTAGCACGATCGAGCGCAGCAAGCGGCTCATCGAGTAACAGCGCACGTGGATTTGTGACCAGAGATCGAGCCAAAGCCACCCGCTGACGTTCCCCTCCGGAGAGGTCCCGCGTCGATCTCTGAACTAAATGTCCGCTTCCGAAACGGGCAAGGACCGCATGTCCAACTTCTTGACGGGTTTCTTTTCGCAAATGGTCAAGACCATAAATCACGTTCTCGAGCACGCTAAGATGTGGAAACAAGGCGAGGTCCTGGAACACATATGCCATGCGGCGGGCTGATGGTGGCAGATCAATTTTCTTCGCCGAGTCAAAGCAAACCACTTCGTCAACTTCAATGCGTCCAGACTCCGGCCTTTTAATTCCGGCGATGCAGTCAAGAATCGATGTCTTCCCTGCACCGGATGCTCCGAAAAGCACTGAGAATCCGGCATGTATCTCGAACTTACAATCGAGCACAAATGAAGAGGACAGGCGATGTCGGATTTCGGCTTTTAGAAGGCTCACGCGCTGCGGGCGGTCGACCATAGAATCGAACTGCGCCGGTTCAAAGCGTACACGACCGCCAGAGCAACAAACGAAAAGAGCAACAGGAGCGCAGACGTCCTCGCTGCTGAAGCGTAGTTCAGCGCTTGCACATCGTCATAAATTGCAATCGAGATGGTCTGAGTCGCGCCCTGTATGTTCCCGCCGACCATTAGCACAACGCCAAACTCGCCCACGGTGTGCGCGAAGGTGAGCACCGCTCCTGTGAGGATCCCGGCCTTTGAGAGCGGCAGAATGATTGTCCGGAAGCATCGCCACCGGGAGGCGCCCAGCACCGCGGCCGCGTGCAGCAGGCGGCTGTCCACGGCAGAGAAAGCATTCGCGACTGGCTGCACCGCAAATGGAAGGCTATAGATAACAGATGCAAGTACCAAACCGGGAAAAGAGAATGCCAGGCGGACAGAGAAGAGCGAATCCGCAAGTCGTCCGAGGAAGCTATGTGGGCTAAACGCGACCAGCATGTAGTAACCCAAAACTGTTGGAGGCAGGACAAGCGGCAGTGCAATCACGGCCTCTACCAGGAACCTCCAGCGACGATTGAAAAAGGAAATCCAATAAGCAAGAGGTAGCGCAATTACCAGCAACAGCGCGCAGACCGTCGTAGCCAGGCGGACAGTCAGTAAAATCGCTTGCCAATTCACTGCATGTCTCCAGTCGAGAAACCATAGCTTTGAAGTAGCAATCGGATGTTTCCAGTTTTGAGAAAATCAATAAATTTTCCGGCAAGCTCCTTCTGCGTAGAACGGTTCAGGACAACGCAAGTCTGGCGGAGCGGCGGGTATAGATTGTGCGAAATCTCTATGTAGCTTCCCCGTGCCTTGCTCTCCGGCGTAATGGCTAGAGAAAGAGCGATAATCGCGGCGTCCGCCGCCCCTGTTTCGGCAAAACTGGCTGTCTGCGAGATGTTTTCACCAAGCACCAACTTTGAGGAGACCTTTTGCCACAACCCCGCGTTGCGCAATGCAGCCTCCGCAGCACGTCCATACGGTGCGTGAGCTGGATTGGCGATGGCGAGCTTCGTCACGCTTGGCTCTGCCACAACATTCAACCCTTTGCTCAGATCTACCCGAGACTGCTTTGGCACCCAGAGCACGATCTTGCCCGTCGCGTACTGATAGAGGGAGCTTCGTACCGCCAGGCCAGCATCGGCGATCTTCCTGGGATACTCATCGTCCGCGGAAAAGAATGCGTCGAACGGAGCACCGTTCTGGATCTGAGCAAAGAAATTGCCTGATGACCCAAACGCCACCTTGACGGCGCAGGCACACTCCTTCTCGAATCGGGAAACGATCTGCGGCATTACTTGCTGTAAATCCGCGGCCGCGGCAACCGTGAGACGTTGCTGCGCTGTAGCAGGCAAAGAGCAAAGCATTACGCCCACTAGTGGAAGAACTAACCGCATCTGCCCCGCGACTATACGGATTTAGTCGATTTAAGGCAAGTAAACGAGACGACTCAGGCCGCCTCGTTTCACAATGGAGACAGTTGGTTTGAAGAAATTTGGTCCTACACTCCCACCGGAAAGGGCTTTGAGGTCTGCGACTCTGCCCAACCGCCCAGAGACTCAAAGCGGCCCTGCAGGAGCGACATGAGTCCTGTGTACCAGTAGCCAAGAACAAAAATTACGAGAAAAGGCACGGTGATGTAGTTCTCGTTGCTGATGGCGTAATAGACGGCTGCGGCAAAGTATGCCCCTATAAGCAATTCGATCCAGGGAACGACGCCGAGACGTTTTCGGTATTTTTTCGCAGCGATCGATCTCTCGCCCTTGGCCTGCACACGATACTTCGGGGTTCGCTTAAAAGAAGATTGCACGCCAAGCAGCGCCTCCAGCACCGCGCGAGTATTCGTTACAGTGAGACCTATCCCGAGCGCCATGAGGAACGGAAGATATATGAAGGTCTTTGGCCAGCTTCGCGGAAAGAGTTCCTTTTGGGAAACCAGGTAAAACGACGAAATCGAGAACGTTGACGCCATAAACAGCGGCAGGTCGATCAGCAGCATCTGAAACCAGCCTTGGTAGAAGCGAATGATCATGGCGGGCAGAAGCAGAGTCGAAAGCACAACCATAAACGGATAGCTGATATTTGCCGTGAGGTGATACCACGCTTCCAGCTTGATGCGAAACGGCACGTCCGACTTCATCACCCTGGGGAGAATCTTCTTCGCCGTCTGGATCAACCCTTTTGCCCAGCGTGCCTGCTGGGTCTTGAACGCAGTCATCTCGATGGGCAGTTCGGCGGGACACTCCACGTCCTGCAGGTACTTAAATTTCCAGCCGCGCAGCTGGCTGCGATAAGAGAGGTCAGTGTCCTCCGTAAGAGTGTCGTGCTCCCATCCACCGGCGTCTTCGATCGCCTGGCGCCGCCACATTCCCGCGGTGCCGTTGAAGTTGAAGAAGACCCGGCTGCGCGATCGTCCGCCGTGCTCGAGAATAAAGTGACCGTCGAGAAGAATCGCTTCCACGTTCGTAAGAAACGAATAGTCCCGGTTCAAGTGCGTCCAGCGCGTCTGCACCATTCCCACCTCGGGATCCGCAAAATGATGTACGACGCGCAGCAGCCAGTCCTGAGGTGGAACGAAATCGGCATCGAAGATGGCGATGAATTCGCCTTTAGCCGTTTTCATGCCTTCCTGCAGCGCTCCCGCCTTGAATCCATGCCGGTCGGAACGATGATGATATGTAATCAGGTAGCCTAAAGCCGCATATCGCTGTACCACTGCATTGGCTACTTCTACGGTCTCATCCGTGGAGTCGTCGAGCACCTGAATGTCGAGCTTTTCGCGGGGATAGTCCATCTTGCAGATAGCGTCGACGAGACGGTCGATCACAAACTGTTCGTTAAAGATAGGAAGCTGGACCGTAACCCGGGGCATATCGACAAACTGCAACGGCGGCTCTGTGACTCGATTTTTGCGGTTCCGGTAATACATGTACACGAGCACATAGCGGTGAATGCCGTAAGAGGCAAGCACTACGAGAACTGTGAAATAAGGAATGAGCAACGCCATATCGAAGGCGTTCGGTGTGTAGAGACCTTTAAAGGTTTTATCAGCGAAGTGAGTCTTGAAGTAATGGAAGAGACCGTGCGAGGCGACCAGCATAATGGTGGAGCAAAGAGGGAGGAAAAAGGGCATCGCGAATCGGACTCGATTCCATTGTAGCTGAATCGATTTCTGCGATTCTCAATTCAGGAACATCGTTCGATAAAGCGTATCGCGTTGTACCGGTTTGAAGCCAGCGTCGCGAATAATGTGGCGCAGCTCCTCTTCCGTAGTGCAATTCGACGTTCCGGCCGCGCGGACTACATTTTCTTCAAGCATCACCGAACCGACGTCATTACCGCCAAAGCGCAAGCCTAGTTGAAGGACTTTGAGACCCTGAGTGACCCAGCTCGCCTGTACGTTCTCGATGTTGTCCAGGAACAGCCGGGAAATCGCCAGCAGCTTGAGATATTCGACCGATGTAGCCTCGTCCCACTTGCGGCCGCCCAAAGCAGTGTTCTTTGGCTGAAAGCTCCAGGGAATGAACGCGGTGAAGCCGCCCGTCTCCTGCTGAAGGTCGTAGACGACCTGGAAGTGGTTAATCCGTTGTTCGAATGTCTCTCCAACCCCAAACATCATGGTTGCCGTCGTGCGCATTCCCAGCCGATGTGCGGTGCGGTGGACATTCAACCAATCGGCCGTCAGGCATTTCAGGCGCGCGATGCGATGGCGCACGACATCATCGAGAATCTCGGCGCCGCCTCCCGGAATGGAATCGAGACCGGCGTCGCGCAATCGCGCAATCGTGTCGTGAATAGTAAGACCACTGTACTCGGCAATGGCAATGATCTCAGACGCCGAGAAGCAATGCAGATGTACGCGCGGGAATCGTTCCTTGATTCCGCGAAGCAGGCGCTCGAACCAATCGATCTTCAAATCAGGATGCAGTCCCCCCTGCATCAGCACCCCGGTGCCCCCAAGTTCAACCGTCTCACGGATCTTTTCGTACACCGTATCGAAGTCTAGGATGTAGCCCTCGGACGCCAGCTTGCCTTTCAGCGGGCGATAAAACGCGCAGAAAGTGCAGTATTCAGTGCAAAAATTCGTGTAGTTGATGTTGCGGTCGATGATGTAAGTAACAACGCCTTCAGGGTGCAGCCTCCGGCGAAGCGCATCGGCTTCCATACCGATGCCGACGAGATCATCGGATTGGAACATTTCGAGAGCTTGGTGGCGGGTAAGGGACATTGGTGGTCTTCTCCATATTGTAGGAGGCGAAGGTTGAAACGGTCTACAGTTGCTCCGGATAGAATGCCGTGCATGTTAAAGAATGGCTTGCGCCGCGTCCCTGCCCGATGGAGCGGAATATTGCTGTTGATCATGGCAGGTGGCATATGCACATCGGCACTGCAAACACCTCTTCAGCCAGCTGAAGACTCAGCGGAGCTGCAGACGGAAGCCGACGAGTACACGCGTTACGAACTCCTCGCGCCCGAGACAGCAAGTTTTAGGATCTATTACGAGGTCACGGCGACCACAGCAGGCGCAAAGCGTTTCTACAATCCCATTCGCAAAGGGAGCACCGCGAGCGACGAATCGGTAACGGACGCCATGACCGGCGCGACGCTTCATTCCGAAGTGGTAAGCGGAACAGAAGCCGCCAAAGATCCGCTGATGAGTCGGGCTGATGCGGAAACCGATTACATCCGCATCGATCTGGCGCGCCCGGTTCCGAAGGATGGTCAAGGCCGACTCATCATTCTCAAGACGTACAAAGACACAAAGAGCTATTACTCCGAAGGCGACACGATCGTCTTCAACCGGCCGCTCGGAATTCGCCGCAACAAGGTCGTCTTGCCCGCCGGGTATCAGTTGATCTCTTGCAATATCCCTTCGCAGATTCTTAGCGAAGCCGATGGACGAATCTCGGTGAGCTTCATGAATGCCGCCGCAGGCGAGGCCGCGTTGGTGTTAAAGGCAAGGCTTGGTGCGCAGACCGGCGCAGGGGCTATACCGAAAGCCGCGACCTCGGCAAAAAGTTGGGAAGCTCCATTTGCTGGTGAGAGCGAGCGCACTCGGCTGTCTGAACGGGCACACCAGGATCGTGACATTGTGTACTTCCTCAATCAGCCGGACACGCATTCGTTCAGCCTCTACCACGACTACACGGAATCTCGGCTTGGGATAGACAAATACCTGAACGTCGTTCGCACCGGTAGCACGGTCTCAAATCCTTCTGCATACATCCTCGATACTGGTGAAGTTCTGCAAAGCCGGATCATGACAGGCGAGGAGCTTGCTGCGGCGAAGATCGACACGGAAGGCGAGCCGGTGACTCCCACAACGCAAGTTGTCGTAGTGCCGTTCACCGTGGTGAAAAAAGGTCAAACT
>JAFAUE010000478.1 GCA_019243475.1 Acidobacteriota bacterium
CGCCACTCGAGGCGTAAACAGCTCCGACGCTGCTCCGCTGAAAGTACCTGCACCGCAGCAGTTGTCGAGCGCCTTCAGCCAGGTAGCCAAACAGCTCGAACCCAGCGTAGTGAACATCAACACTGAATCCACTCCCAGGGCGAATCCACATATCCGGCGGCGGGGCAATCCTCAGGGCGGCGGCGACGACAATGGCGGCGGTGACCCCTTTCAGGACTTTTTTGACCGCTTCTTTGGCGGACAAGGCGGCGGCCAGAGTCCATTTGGCGGCGACCAGGGTGGAGCGACCGAGCACTCGCTGGGATCGGGAGTGATCGTCGATTCCAAGGGCTACATCATCACGAATCAGCATGTGGTGGACAAAGCTGACCGCATTCGCGTAAAGCTCGACGGCGATCCGCCGGGCGTGCAGCACGACGCCAAGGTCGTGGGTACGGACCAGGAGACGGATTTGGCTGTGATCAAAATTGACGTCGATCATTCGCTTACCGCAGCCAAGCTGGGGAACTCGGATTCCATGAACGTCGGCGACTGGGTGTTGGCCATCGGCAGTCCATTCGCTTTGGAAGAGACTGTTACTGCGGGCATCGTGTCGTCGAAGGGACGTGAGATCGACGGCCGCCGCCAGTTCCAGCGTTTTATTCAGACCGACGCCGCGATCAATCCTGGCAACTCCGGCGGACCGCTGGTGAACATGAACTCGGAAGTGATCGGCATCAACACGGCAATCTTCACCGAGTCCGGTGGATATCAGGGCATCGGTTTTGCGCTGCCGTCGAACATCGTGGCCGACGTCTATAACCAGATCACCGGCAGCCCAGAGCACAAGGTCGTACGCGGCTCGATCGGCGTGGCGTTCAGCGCGCAGCCGAATCCGGCAATCGCCCGCGTCTATGGCGCGAAGAGTGGTGTAGTGGTCTCCAGCGTGACCTCCGGCGGTCCCGCAGACAAGGCCGGCCTGAAGATCGGCGACACCATCACCACCGTCAACGGCAAACCTATCAAGAACGGCGACGAGCTAGTAAACGAGATTTCCGCGGAGAAGCCGGGCAGCAAGATCAAGATCGGCTACGAGCGCGGCGGCAAAACTCAAGAAGCCAGTGTCGAGGTCGCCGACCGTGCCAAGCTCTACGGCGCGACCGCCAATGAAGAAGAGTCGAACAACGAAGAGCAGCCCGTTGCGGGAAAACTCGGACTCTCTGTGCGCGGAATCACCCCCGATATGGCGGATCGTTTGGGAATTCCGGCTAACAAGGGCGTAATCGTCTCCGACGTGAAGCCCGGTTCCTTTGCCGAGGACATCGGCTTCGGCCGTGGCGACGTGATCCTCGAAGTGAATAAACAGTCGGTAAACAGCGAAGAGGACTTCCGCCGTATCACCGGCCAGCTAAAGAGCGGTCAGGACGTAGTGTTCCTGGTGCGTCAGGGTCGCGGCCGGAATGCCAGTACTGGCTTTCTGGCGGGCACACTGCCGTAAATTTTGCGCGGAATACAGAGTTTTCGTGTAAACGGCTGAAAACAAATGATCCTTCGACTGAAATCGAGCTGCTAGTGTGCGGCTCTATCTCGCTCAGGATGCCCCAATCTCCAATCTAAGTTGCTGAAAATAAAGACCGATACGAATTCCCAAGTTCCCGAGCAGAACGGCTGCCGGTACTCGCATCCAAAATTACCCTAAGGTGGCATGCACTAAAGGTCATGTATCGGGGAGAAATCTGGTTCACAAGCTGGCCCCGGTCGGGTAAGCTGCTTTTCACCTAAATAAGAAACCCCGAATTGAAGGCGGAAGGAAGTCTCCCTCCCTTTCGAAGAGGAGCTTATGCGGTCAAACTGGTTAACAAAACTCGGCACAGCAATTCTGACGCTGCTTTTTGTGGGTGTTCCGGCATTTGCGACCACCCAGAAAGCCAGCGTGAAGAGGACCTCGGCCACACGGCACGGCTCTCGCTTCAGTCATATGCGCAAGTCCAGCTGGAAGCGGCACGGACAGCAGGTGATATCCAGCGACCGTGCCCGTGAGATTCAGGAAGCGCTGATCCGCGAACACTATCTGGCTGGCCAGCCGACCGGCGTTTGGGACACGAGAACCAACGACGCAATGCGTCGATTCCAGGCCGACCAGGGATGGCAGAGCAAGGTGATTCCCGATTCCCGCGCTCTGATCAAACTGGGACTGGGACCGAGCCACGAAAACGACCTCAATCCTGACCTGATGGGCGACAAGAGTTTCGCTCCGATCCGTGGTCCTGAGGCGCAAAGTCCTTCCGAAATTCCGCAGCGATAATCTAGAAATTTTCACCTTGTGTAGAGACGCGAGATGCCGCGTCTCTACCTGGCTTGGCGTCTGCCCTTAGGTGCGGGCGCATCAAACTGGAGACAAGGCATGAACCCTGACTTGGCGCAACTCGCACGCACAGTGGAAGAACTTTCCCGCCGCGTGGAGCGCCTGGAAGCGATGATTGCCCAGCGCGCCGTTCGCAGCGACCGCCCCTACATTGTGCCTACAACGTCGCCGCGGGCCAGTCTCGAATCCCGCGTGGGCTCGCAATATCTGAATCGCGCGGGTGTGATTGCGCTCCTGGTGGGCATTGCCTTTTTCCTGAATTGGGCCTTCGT
>JAFAUE010000280.1 GCA_019243475.1 Acidobacteriota bacterium
TCCGCAGCCGGCGCCTGATCTAACTCACAAAAAAGTGTTCTTTGCGCACACCCTACTTGTGCGGACCTACTTTGTAATATAAAGTACTCTGAGGTTGCTGCAACGCGCGTGTGTGGATTGCCACTCCACTGTGGGCCATTTTCCACGAGGGACGCCTGCTCCGAGTTGTGTACGAGGGATGTTCGGCGCGGCAAGGCCTTGCACGACCTCGATCACGCAAAGGCAGCGCAACTGCGACTGCAATCTAGGGAGAGACCTGCATGACGAAACGAATCGCCGCAATTGCCTTCATCTGGATCTGCACCGCCATAGCGTGGTGCATTCTGGCCCAAACCATTCAGTCGCGAACTTATTCGTCGGACGAAAAGCTCCAGACGAAGGTCGCGTCCACCTGGGGAACCCACCAGGAGCAATCTCCGCCGAGCGCTTACTTCAACAAGGTTGAGTACAAAGATGTGCCCGTTGACAACGGCAAGAAGATCACGATGCGGCGCGATTCCTACACCGCGCACTATGAGTTGCCGCTTACCGCGACGCGCGTCGACGTAGGCCTGAACCTCAGCCATCGCCAGAAAGGACTGCTCTGGTACAGCACATACGCAGTGGCTTTCGACGGCACATACAACTTTCCCAACGGCAGCAACGAAGACCAGACGGTGACATTTCGTCTTCCGTTTCCCGCGCAGCAGGCGATGTATGACGATTTGCGCATGGACGTCAACGGAGCGCCGGTCATTATCTCCACCGACTCTGCCGGCGTTTCCGGGGAAGCGCAGGTGAGGGCCGGCACGACGGCGATCGTTCATGTCGGCTATCGCTCGCAAGGAATGGACAGCTGGCAGTACAAATTCGGGAACGACGTCGCCGAAGCCCGCAATTTTCTGCTGAACATGAAGACGAACTTCAAGGACATCGACTTTGCTGCGAACACGCTCTCGCCCACGGAGAAGCACGAGACTAAACAAGGCTGGGAGCTCACGTGGAAGTACGTGAACCTGGTTTCAGGGTTTCAAATCGGGATGTCGATGCCGGAGAAGTTGCAGCCCGGCCCGCTGGCGGGAGAGATCAGCTACTTCGCTCCCGTCTCGCTGCTGTTCTTTTTCTTCTTGATGTTCATTCTCACTACGCTCAAGAACATCGAACTGCACCCCATGAACTACTTCTTTCTTGCCGCAGCGTTCTTTGCCTTCCATCTGTTGCTTGCCTATCTCGTGGACCACATCTCCATCCATCTCGCATTTGTCATCTGCTCCGCCGTCTCCATATTTCTGGTGGTGAGCTACCTGCGGCTGGTGATCGGGATGCGATTTGCGGCACTGGAGGCCGGAATGGCGCAGTTGGTCTATCTCGTCCTGTTTTCGTATGCCTTCTTCTTCAAAGGATTCACTGGTCTCGCGATTACGATTGGCGCGATCGTGACCTTGTTCGTCACTATGCAGGTGACGGGCCGGATCAAGTGGGCAGACAAATTCTCCGCCGTCACGCTGCCGTCGCAGCGGCTGGCAACCAACACCGGCGCGCCGGCTCAGCGCGAAGACTGGCTGAGGTGAGACCCAGAACAGGAAACGTGAGCCTCACGCGAAAAAAAGCAGTGCTTCTGCCCGACCGAGCTATCCATTTTTCAACCACGGGAGTAAGCTGCAAGGGCATTCAACGGGCGTGCGGAGGCACTCTATGAAACTCACCGTTCCAGCGCTTGCGACCATTGGTCTGTTCGCGACGGCCATTGCGAACGCGCAGCAGCCACCCATCATCGATCGCGCGGCGTTCTTTGGCGAGGTGCAGATCGCAGGCGCGCAGGTATCGCCGGACGGACAGTATCTCTCGTTCCTCAAGCCGTACAAGGGGACGCGCAACATTTGGGTCAAAAAGCAGAGCGAGCCTTTCAGCGCTGCGCGCCCGATGAGTCACGAGTCCACCCGCCCTGTGCGGCAGTACTTCTGGAGCCGCGATTCAAAATATCTGCTCTACAGCCAGGACGCGGCCGGTGATGAGAATTTCAATGTGTACGCCATCGATCCGCGGCAGCCCGCAGATTCTGCAACCGGCGTTCCCCCGACGCGCGCTCTGACGAATTTTAAGGGCGTCCGCACGCTGATCTACGCTGTCCCGAAAGCCAAGCCCGACACGCTCTACATCGGATTGAACGACCGCGATCCGAAGTGGCACGACTTATATGAGCTGTCGATTTCCACGGGCGAGAAGAAGCTGATCCGCCAAAACACCGAGCAGATTGCCGGGTGGGACTTCGATCACGAAGGCAATCTCAAGCTGGCGGAGCGCACCAACAAAGCCGGCGATACCGAGATCCTGCGTGTCGATGCCGACGGATTCAAGCAGATTTACAGTTGCTCGGTGCTGGAAGAATGTGGCGTGGCGGATTTCGATGCCGCCAACAAGCAAGTCTATCTCGTCACCAACAAAGGAGACGTTGATCTGGCGGAGGTGGAGCTGCTCGACGCCGCCACCGGAGCAACCAGGAAATACGAGAGCGATCCGGAGAACCGCGTGGATGTTCAAGGTATCCGGCTCTCGGAAGTTGACTACCACGTCTATTTCACGCGCTACGAAGATGACCGTTCGCGGCTGTACTTCCGGGACAAGGAGTTTGAGAAAGAGTACCAGTGGCTGCAGTCGAAGCTGCCGGGCAAAGAGCTCGACTTTGGCGCGCGTTCGAAGGACGAGAACATCTGGATTGTGAGCGCGACCAGCGATATCGAGCCAGGTGAGACCTACGTGTGGAATCGCAAGGCAAAGACGCTGGAACTGCAGTACCGGATTCGCGAAGAGGTGCCGCGCGCGTCGCTGTCGGAAAAAAAGCCCTATCAGTTCAAATCGTCTGACGGGCTGACCATCCATGCCTATCTGACCCTGCCCAAAGGATTGCCCGCGAAAAATCTTCCTCTCGTGGTCTTTCCGCATGGCGGACCCTGGGCGCGCGATTATTGGGGCTATGACACCTTTTCGCAATTTTTCTCGAATCGCGGCTACGCGGTGCTGCAGCCCAACTTCCGCGGATCGACCGGATATGGAAAGAAGTTCCTCAACGCCGGCAATGGCGAGTGGGGACGCAAGATGCAGGACGACCTCACCTGGGGAGTGAAGGCGTTGATTGCCGAAGGGACCGTCGATGAAAAGCGAGTCGGCATCGCCGGCGGCTCCTATGGCGGCTATGCCACACTTGCGGGCGTGGCCTTCACGCCGCATGTATATGCCGCCGCCGTGGCGATTGTGGCGCCTTCGAACCTGATCACGCTGCTCGACGCAATTCCGCCGTACTGGGAAGCCGGGCGCAAGCAGATGTACACGCGCATGGGCGATCCCACCACGCCTGACGGCAAAGCGCTGCTGGTCGCGGAATCGCCGCTCACCAAAGCGAAGGACATCGTCACTCCGCTGATGGTAGTGCAGGGAAAGAACGACCCTCGCGTGAATATTCGCGAAAGCAGCCAGATCGTCGCCGCAGTGCGCGACAACGGCAAGCCGGTTGAGTATCTGGTGGCGCCGGATGAAGGGCACGGTTTCGCGCGGCCCATCAACAATCTCGCGATGATCACAGCAATAGAACAGTTTTTTCCGAAGTATCTGGGCGGCCGCTCTCAGCAGGACGTACCGGCAGACGTTGAAGCCAGGCTGAAGGAACTTACTGTAGATCCTAAGACTGTAAGTGGCGAAGTCGCGCTGAAAGGAGCGCTGGCACCGCCTGCGAAGTAGCAGCGGCTGTGCCTGTCACAACCTTTATTGTGATCGTAGTCGATGTCACCTCTGTACCGCCCAGTTCTTTGGGGGCTTTGCGTTTGACCTG
>JAFAUE010000315.1 GCA_019243475.1 Acidobacteriota bacterium
ACGAGTGAGGTGATCAGTGATTATTACAAATCAAACGACTCCGGACGCCAACCAATCCTGGGTTCTTCCTGCGCGCGGTCCGGTAGGAATGCTGGCGCTGATCGTCGCCGAGAGCGCAATCTTTTTTATTTTCGTGGTTGCCTACATTTACAACATCGGCCGAAGCATCTCCGGTCCTACTCCCAAAGAAGTTCTTGACGTTCCGATCTTTATCACCATCTGCCTTCTGTCGAGCAGTCTTACTATCTGGCTGGCGGAGCGCGCCGTCGCACGCGACAGGAGAGGCATGTTCACTTTCTGGTGGCTGACCACATTTCTGCTTGGATCGATTTTTCTTGGCGGAACGGCAAGGGAATGGCACACGCTGATCTATCGAGACAATTTCACGATTAGCACGAACCTTTTTGGAACCACTTTTTATTCTCTGGTTGGACTTCATGCGACTCACGTGCTCGTAGGTCTTGTCGGGATCCTGATTGTTTTGGTATTCGCGTTGTTCAGGAAGGTCGACAGCGCGCATGCATACCGCCTCAACGTCTTCGGCCTGTACTGGCATTTTGTAGATACGGTCTGGGTCGTGGTCTTCACCGTGGTGTATCTCGTAGGACGGTAGTTAGAAATGGCCACTCATCCCGAACCTCACGTTTCTGGTAAGAGGATTCATCTGCCGGCGCCAACCGCTTGGCCGATGTTTCTGGCTTTTGGCTTAATGCTTCTTTTCGCCAGCCTCGTAACCAATGCGGGCGTTGCAATCGTGGGTGCGGTTCTCGTAGTCGTAAGTTGCGCAGGATGGTTTGGCCAAGTCTTGCCCTACGAGCGGCACGAAGACGTAATTCTGCGGCTGGAGCAGGTTCCCGTTGTCACTACCCGCGCACGCGTGGCACGCATAGAAATGAGCGCGGTACACCGCGCTCGACTTCCTCTGGAAACGTATTCCCTTTTTTCCGGCGTGAAGGGCGGCATTGCGGGTGGACTCGCGATGATTTTGCCTGCTCTGCTCTACGGGCTTATCGCCCACCACAGCATTTGGTATCCCATCAATCTTTTGGGTGGTGCTGGGATTCCAAACTTCCGTGTGGCGGCCCAGGACCTCAGTTCGTTCAACCTCACCGCTCTGGTGGTTGCCACAATCATTCACTCGCTAGCCTCGATCCTAGTAGGGCTGCTCTACGCTGCACTGCTGCCTATGTTGCCGCGGCGCCCCATCCTCTTTGGTGGTCTCGTGGCTCCGCTGGTATGGACCGCCCTCTTGTATTCGATTTTGGGAGTCATTAATCCTTTCTTCGCCCAGCGCATTCAGTGGGGCTGGTTCTTGATCTCGCAGATTGCATTCGGAGTTGTAGCCGGCGCGGTCGTCGCACGCGCACCGCGGGTGCGCACCGCCCAATATCTGTCGTTTGCCCAACGAGCGGGATTGGAAAGTCCAGGCATAAGCCAACACAGCGAGCGCAAGGATCGCAAGTGAGAACTCCCTTTTTGTCGTTCACCGCTCTCGCTATTTTGTGCGCCATACTTTCGGCTTGTGGCATGCCTCGAAGTGGGGGAGACATCGGGGAAGGTCCGCGCAGCGAGTTGCCGCAGGACTTCGGCAATCTCTACAAACAAAACTGTGCCGGGTGCCACGGCGCTGCCGGCGAAGGCGGCGGTTCCATTCCTCTGGCGGATCCGATATATCAAGCGCTTGTGGATGACGGCACTCTTCGCCAGGTGATCTCGAAGGGCAGAGCAGGATCCCATATGCCCCCGTTCGCACAGAGCGCGGGAGGAACGCTGTCCGATTCCCAAATTGACACTCTTATTCAAGGGATGCGCCAGCAGTGGGCGAAGCCTGTGAACTTGGGCGTGAAGATCCCTTCGTACAAAGCCCAAAATCCGGGAGATCAGAAACACGGTGGACAGGTCTATGCCCAGTTTTGCGCCTCGTGTCATGGCGGGCCCGGCGAGAAGCCAGGCAAGGCTGGGGCCGTGACCGCCAGATCATTTCTTCAGCTCATCGACGATCAGTCACTGCGCACGCTTGTGATCATCGGGCGTCCTGAGTTCAACGCGCCGGATTGGCGAGGAGATGTTCCTGGTCGCCCCATGACGGATCAGGAGATCACTGACGTCGTCGCGTGGCTCTCAAATAACCGCTTACAGCCGACAAGCGCGAAAAACAGGCAGGGAGGATTCTAATGGCGGATTCGCTCAGCGAACAGGAGAAAGCCGAACGTCTAGCGAAGGAGCAGATGTCGCGACGCACGCTCCTGATGAAGTTAGGAATTGCGTTGAATGGGCTGATTGCTACCGCCATTGCCATTCCCGTCATCGGATACCTTTTTGGTCCGGTAAGGCGCAAAGGAGCGTACAACTCCTGGATCGAACTTGGCGCGGTGGAGTCCTATCCGGAAGGAGAGACACGCCTTGCGTCGTATCGAAATCCGTTTACGCGGCCATGGGACGGCGAGACCGGAAACGTCGCTTGCTGGGTGCGCCGTCTCGAGGCAAATCAGTTTCAGGTATTCGCAATCAACTGCGCCCACCTCGGATGTCCGGTGCGCTGGTTTCCGCAGTCGCAACTCTTCATGTGTCCTTGCCATGGAGGCGTCTACTATGCGGACGGCACACGAGCATCCGGTCCGCCTGAGCGCGGACTGTTTGAATATCGCTACCGAGTCGAAAAGGGCAAATTGATGATCGATGCTGGACAAATGCCGACTCTTTCCAATGACGCTCGTCTCGTAAAAGGAATTGAGCCATGCGCTGGTACAAGACGCTCTACGGCTGGATAGAGCGCCGCATACAACTCGAATCGCCGATTAAGGATGTGGTCCTGCACCCGGTGCCCAAAAGCACAGCGAGCTGGTGGTATGTATTCGGCAGTGCCAGCCTGACGCTGTTGATTCTGCAGGTCCTGACCGGCATTTTTCTCGCAATCACGTACGTTCCCTCCGCCGCTGATGCCTGGCAAAGTCTGCAGGTACTCAACCACCAATTGCCACTCGGCTGGTTCTTACGCGCGATGCACGGTTGGGGCTCCAACTTCATGGTTGCGGTTGTCCTGGTGCATATGGTGCAGGTTTTTGTCTTTGGCGCGTACAAATTTCCCAGAGAGCTTACCTGGATTGTGGGCGTGTTTCTTCTAGTCCTCACTCTGGGAATGGCCTTCACAGGTCAGGTATTGCGCTTTGATCAGGATGCCTATTGGGGCGTTGGCATCGGAGCAGCAATTACGGGGCGCGTGCCTCTGATAGGCAGACCGTTGGTTCAACTTCTCCTCGGCGGCCCTATTATCGCGGGCGCGACGCTGACGCGCTTCTTCACGCTTCACGTGTTTGTGATTCCTGGAATCTTGTTGGCGCTCGTGGCCCTGCATGTCTGGATGGTGCTCAAGCTCGGCATCAACGAATGGCCCATGCCCGGACGTCTGGTTCGTCGCTCTACTTACATTGAGGAATACAACGAGCTCGCGCGCAAAAGCGACATGCCGTTTGTTCCAGGCGCGATCTGGAAAGACCTGGTGTTTGGCGGAGCTCTGCTTGCCGCCGTCGCGGTATGCGCCATCGCGCTTGGCCCGATTGGGCCCGGAGGGCCACCGGATCCAACCTTGATCCAGACCGTTCCCAAGCCTGACTATTTCTTTCTGTGGATTTACGCCGGGCTTGCGCTACTGCCTGCGGCGTGGGAAACGCCGGTAATTTTAGGGGCTCCAGTTGTCATTCTGCTGGTGTTAATCGCACTTCCCCTTATTGCCGGCGAAGGGGAGAAGAGCTGGCGACGACGTCCATTTGCCGTCCTCTTGCTTACGGCTACCGCATTGGGACTCGCGGTTCTTACGCACTTGGGAACCTACCAACCCTGGAGTCCGAAAATGAATGCATGGAGCAGTGATCCAGTTCCAGTTCGGTATCTCCACGACATCACGCCGCTTGAGCGCCAGGGAGCAATTGTTCTGCAGGAAAAGCAATGCCGCAATTGTCACTCTCTTGACGGTGAAGGAGGCCGCCGCGGGCCTGCTCTCGACGATGTCGCCACCAGACTTACGTACGATCAATTCGTGCGGCAAGTAGTTCAGGGCGGCGGCAACATGCCCGCCTATGGAAAAAACTTGTCCGGCGCGGAAGTCGATGCACTGGTTGGGTTCCTTGAAACCCTACATCCAGCAGGCCAGCCGCCAGCCAGTGATATGTCCCGCGCGCTGCAGCAGAGTGAAACTGTTCCCAATGCGGTCCATTGAATGTCGCTCATGATCGACCCATCGTTTGCCACGGTCTGGAAAACATGGTCGATGCCTGTGGCTGCCACTACATCGATCGTCATCTGTGCAGCGGTGTACGCACTTGGATGCGTGAGGATTCGTCACACTCGTCGCGAGATGTTTCCGTCGTGGAGAGCGGCTTGTTTCATTTTAGGACTCGTAGCGCTCTGGCTCGCGATTGCCTCGCCCCTCGCCGAATTTGATGATTACCTGCTCGTCGCACACATGACGCAACACCTGGTGCTGATGTCCGTCACTCCGCCGCTGCTGCTGCTCGGCTTTCCTATAGTGCCTCTGCTCCGCGGTCTGCCAAAGTCGTTGCTCCGGAGGGTGTTTGCGCAGCTGTTTTCCGTGGGGATCCTGCAGAGCCTCGGCAGGTTTTTGACCCACCCAATCGTCGCGTGGATTGCCATGAATCTCAGTTACGTGGCGTGGCACGTGCCAGCCGCTTATGAATTGGCGCTGCGCTCAGAAGGCTGGCATTACGTGGAGCATTCCTGCTTCTTCTTTACTTCGCTTATGTTCTGGTTTCCTGTAGTCCGGCCATGGCCGAGCGTAAGCCGCACCTCGCGCTGGCCACTGCTTCTTTATCTCCTCGGAGCAGACGTGATAAACACCGCTCTATCCGCATTTCTCACTTTCTGCGGGCGTGTCTTGTATCCCAGCTACGCGGATGCGCCGAGAATCTCTTCTCTTTCTCCGCTCAGTGATCAGGTCGCCGCCGGAGCTTTCATGTGGGTAGCCGGTTCCGTAGCTTTTCTTCTTCCTGCTGTGTTCATTGCAGCAAAGTTGCTGTCCCCGGCGGCAAAAGCCTGTCCCGAGCCGCATGCGTACGCGGCCGGTATTCGCTAAGAATGAGCGGCAGATTCGCGCCGCTATTTGTCCTTCATAACGAAGAGCGTAATCGGAAAGGCGTTGCCCATCGCTCGATAACCGGCAGGCGACGGATGCAGATGGTCGCCTGAGTCGTATGCCGGCAGCAGGCGATCTGGATGCTGCGGGTCTCGCGTGACTTTGTCGAGATCGACCACCATGTCGAAGTGGCCGCGCGCGCGGATCCATTGATTCAC
The DNA here is from genome assembly GCA_019243475.1 of Acidobacteriota bacterium. GTDB lineage: Bacteria > Acidobacteriota > Terriglobia > Terriglobales > Acidobacteriaceae > Gp1-AA112. The sequence continues at coordinate 5,308 of JAFAUE010000315.1, forward strand.
GGCTTGTCTATCGTGTTCGCTGGTATCGTCTGGGTGATAGTACCCCGATCCCGCAAAGGGCAAAATGGTCGCTCCGATTGTCTTGATCCCGTGCGCGTGCGCACGCACGATCATTTGCTCGTACGCTCCGATCATGTGCCGCACCAGCGCGTCGTGCTCGGATTGCGGCACCTCGTGATCGCGGGCCAGGGTTCCGATGTCGTTGATTCCCTCAAGGACAATCAAATAACGTACGCCCGTCTGCGCGATCACATCGGACGAAAATCTCGCCAGGGCGTTCGGTCCGAGTCCGTCGAGCAGCAGACGATTCCCGCCAATGCCGTGGTTCAGCACGCCGACATCTCGCGTGCGAGGATTCGATCGCAGACGCTCGGCAAGAACATCGGGCCAACGGTCATTCCCGTTTGTGGTAGCGCCATGGCCGTCTGTGATGGAATCACCCAATGTAACGACCGATCTCGCACCTGACGCAGCTACCTCAACATCTACGCCACTGATGAAGTACCAGTGATCGACTTTCTTCGCTTCCGGCAATTCGCCGGCGGATACCGAATCGCCATGAACCAAGAAGGACGTC
>JAFAUE010000009.1 GCA_019243475.1 Acidobacteriota bacterium
AGAGCGCGGGGCGCATGCCATCGCTCAGCATCAGGCGCAAAACCTGGTCGCGCTGCGCGCCCAGCGCGATGCGCACCCCGATCTCCGTGCGCCGCTGCGTCACCAGGTATGCGAGCACGCCAAACAGACCTACTGCCGCCAGCAGCAGCGATATGCCGGCGAAGGCCGCCAGCAGTGTCGCTTCGAAGTTGGCGTCGAGCGACGACTGGTTGATGATCTGCTTCATGGTGAGCACGTCGGAGACGGCGATCTGGCGATCCATCTGCTGAATGATCTTCTGGATGGGCAGCGCGAAGCTCTCGGGATCGCGTGCTGCACGAACCACGAGGCCGGTCCCAAAGCCCTCGCCGCTGCCGCCAAATGTGCCGGCATCGATCTGGAAATACATCGTCGGCTTCGGTGGATCTGCGAGCTCGTATCGGGTGTCGCCGACGACGCCCACGATTTCATAGTTCGGCCGGCCCGGCTGCTTTTGGCCGAAAACAGAGACGACCAGGTGTTTGCCGATCGGGTCTTCATTTGGGAAATACTGGCGCGCGAACTCGGCGCTGACGACCGCCTGGTTAGCGGCATCCAGATGCTGATCCGTCCCGAAGGTGCGGCCCTGCAGGAACGGGATGCCCAGCGACGCGAAGTAGCCGGGATCGGCCCAGCGGACAATCGCGAGCAGCGATTGTCCCGGCGGCAAGGGCGGATGCTCTGCGATAGCCACGTCGCCGTCGCCGAAGTATCCTTCGCCCGGAACCGCGCGCACCAGGCCGGCGGCATTCACTCCCGGCAACGCGCGCACGCGCGCCAGCAGATCGTCAAAGAACGTAACTCGCTGCGCCGGTTTGCTGTACTGCACCTCTGGAAGGCTGAAATGCATGGTGAGGACGTTGTCGGTTATGCAGCCCAGGTCATTCGAGCGCAGCCGCATGTAGCTCTTAAGCAGCAATCCGGCGCTGACCAGCAGCACTACGGTGAAGGCGACTTCGGCGCCCACCAGCACTTTGCGCACACGGGTACGCGATCCGCTCGAGGTGGAACCCCGCGACGACTCTTGCAGCACGCCGAGCAGGTTCTCCGAGCGGCTGGCCAGCACCGGAATGAGTCCCGCGAACAGCGCGCAAATCAGTACCAGTCCCACGACTGCAGCCACCACCACACCGTCGATGGCGATCGATTCCACGCGCACCATGTCACTGCGTGTGATGACGAGCCAGCGCAGAGCCATATAGGCGAGAGCCAGGCCAGTTGCCCCTCCGACGGAGAAAAGCAAGAACGTCTCGATGAGCTGTTCGCGAATCAGCCGGAAGCGACCGCCGCCAAGCGCTGTACGGATGGCAAGTTCCCGTCGCCGCGCCGCCGAGCGTGCGATCAGCAGGTTAGCGACGTTCAGGCAGGCAATCAGCAGCATGCAGCCGGTGGCTGCCAGCAGCATATACAGCGCAGGCTTCAAGTCGCCTACCAGATAATCTATGACGCGCCACATTCCAGCGCCGGTGCTCACGAAAGCTAAGTCGAGATGGGCATCGTGAATGCGCCGCACCATGGCCGAGACTTCCTGCGTCGCCTGCTCGCGCGTCACGCCCGGCTTCAGCCTTCCTATAACAATGAACTCGTGGTTGGCGATCTGGGCCATCTGCTCGGGCGTTCTCTCGTGGGACACAGGAAGGAAGATCTGCGTCGTCTGCTCAGGAAAAGCGAACGAGGCCGGCATCACCCCGATCACGGTATAGGGCTTGGCGTCGAGATAGATTTTGCGGCCGAGGATCGCAGGGTCGCTGCCGAAGCGGCGATTCCAAAGCCCCCAGCTGAGGATCACGGTGCCGTTGGCGGAAGGCTGGTCGTCGGCGGCGGTGAAGGAGCGTCCGATGCTCGGCTGAACGCCAAGCGTGGAGAACAGGTCCCAGGAACAGATCGTGGCGCGTACCTTTTCGGGAAGGGTGCCGCCGTCGGAGAGGTTGTACCGCGGGAAGTCGTTATAAAGCGCGAGACTGGAAAATGATCGGCTGTCGCGCTTCCATTCGCCGTAGATGCCGGGCGCGACCACATTGTGCGAAAACTGGTGCGTGCTTTCGAATACGCGAACCAGTTGCTCCGGGTGCTCGAAGGGCAGAGGTTTCAACAGAACCGACCAGACAACCGTGAACAGCGAAATGGTCGCTCCGATGCCGACAGCGATTACCAGCATCGCCACCGCGGAAAATGCAGGCTGCCGCGCTAGCGTGCGAATGCTGATTCTTAAATCGCGAAGAAGAGTCTCCAGCCGCTCCCAGCTCCAGACTTCGAGGGTCTGCTCGCGAATCGCAGTGGGATTGCCGAAGGCGCGCAGCGCGGCATAGTGGGCTTCTTGCGCTGACGCACCACGTTCGCGCTGCTCTTCCTCTTCCAGCTCAAGGTCAGACTGCAGCTCGCGCTCGAGGTCGGCGTCGCGTTTCCTTCTCTGCCCCCATCGCATCTTAGCTCTCCTCCGCGGCCGGCCACATTACGCGAGCGACGGCGTCCGCCATCTGCTTCCATTGCGACTCTTCGACCACCAGCTGTTTTCTGCCCTTCTCCGTAAGCCGGTAATACTTGAATTCCCGGTTGCGGTCCGGGGCCGTTTCCCATTTCGACACAATCCATCCGCGCTGCTCCAGACGGTGCAGCGCCGGATAGAGAGAGCCATGCTGCATCTGGAGGAAATCGTTGGTGGTCCGCTGAATGTGCTTCCCGATTTGGTGTCCGTGGGCAGGACCGTAGAGCAGCGTGCGCAGGATGAGCATGTCGAGGGTTCCCTGAAGAAGGTTGGCGCGCTGTTGCGTCGGCTTACCTATGGAAGACATTCGACCCTCGGCAGAATTCGATGGTAGGCATTCGACTATGGGTTGTCAAGGGAGCAGCTGCTGGCTGCTGGCTTTTGTTGGCAGCTTTCCGAGCAGTGCGCGATCGTTGCGTATTGTTCGAACCAGGCCAAGGAAGTTCTGCAACGCCATGCTCGGCGAGGTGGGTCACTCGTCGTTTACGATGCATCATGCGATTTTTTTACTCAACCTTGGCGTTCAGCCTTTGCTTAGTCTTTTGCCACGCGCAGGAAACGCCAGACGACGCGACGTTCCTCACACAGGCCCGAGCAAAGTATGACGCTCCTTTTGAAAGGAACCTGCAATCCTTCAACTGCGCTATAGAGTTCAGCTGGAAGCAACACTTCACTGAGGCCGTGCGCGTAGGCGACGAAGGAACGGACGAGGAAATCGCGAAGATCTTTCAGCCCATTCGCAATCGCGTCACGGTCACTAACCACAAGGTCGAAGTGTCAGCCGGGATGACCGAGCAGGAAGTAAACAAGCTTCCTCACGGAGGCATGGCGGAAAATCTTCTCCAGCACGCTGTACAGTTCAGCTTAAATAACTGGTTGGCTGCCAGTAACAACGCGATTCTTCCCCGCAAAGGCACACCCGTTCACGTCGAACCGTCCAACGCAGGTTACAAGCTCAAATTCAAGATCCAGACCCTCGATGTTGAGATGATGCTCGCGCGCGATATGAGCCTCCGGAGCGAAGGGGTGAAAGGATCCGAGTCCGATCGCCGGGAAATAGATTTCCGCCTTGGCCCACAGGGTTTTCTGCTGACTTCGTTCAGCCTAGGCGAGGATGGAGATTTCAAGCCCGGGAATCGGATTATCCTCACCTATACCTATCAAAGCGTTCGCGGATTTCAATTACCTGAGCAAGTTGCGATCAACCGCGAGAGCCATCATGAAGTCTGGCACTACAAACTAACCGGCTGTGCCGTGCAAGTGGCTAAGTGAAGCAACCACGGCATTGTTGACGCACACGGCTCCAGGTAGGTGCCTTGAAGAGCGCAGGACGACGACCACCCTTAGCAGCTAGGCAATTGTGAGCAATTGCCGACCAGCGTGACGCCATGTCGAAAATAGAGAAGGCCCGTGCTGCCGGTAGCCCATGTAGCCCCCTTTTCGGCTGGAAACGCAGCAAAGAGCCACCAGAGCATAGCCGGAATGGAAACGACCAAGGTGCAGTGAAATGGTAGAAAAGGCTAGAGTTCTGTTTCTTTTGTGGTACAGGCAGCGGGACTTGAACCCCCACAGGCTTTTTGAGCCCTGCGGATTTTAAGTTGAGCCGCTTTGCGGGCGTGAGCGAAGCGGGAGCCCGCAGGCGAAATCCGGAGCGCTAGCCGAGGGATCTCTCGTTGTTACTCGTTGGTGCCGGGAGGGGGACTTGAACCCCCACAGGCTTTTTGAGCCCTGCGGATTTTAAGTCCGCTGCGTCTGCCAGTTTCGCCATCCCGGCGTGAGGATCTGCACTTGGACCAACTGCGAACTTAATTGATTTCTGCATTCCGGACAACTGAACCCGCGAAAGTCCACGCACAGGCGAGCCGAGCTGCTGTGTCTATCAGCTGCTGCTAAGTCCAATCGGCGGCGAAGTCAATGGGAAAAAGCTGCTGGCTGCTCGCTACTGGTTGCTGGCTATCAGCAGTACCAGGCGTCGGCGCTCCGTTCTGAATTGTTCCACGTGGAACATTCTGATCGGCAGAAATTGTTCTACTTGGAACAGTTCTTCGTTAGTTCGATGTGGACGCTCACTGCGGCAAGTGTGAGCAGCCAGAGCCGGCAGCTCTTTTGTTCCACGTGGAACAATTTGCCGCATGCCACTGCTTGCAGCCGCCCTCGCGATTGCCGAAGAAGTAATCTCCCTGAGTGGCACTCAAGAATGTTCCACGTGGAACAATTTTGCTCTTAGATCAGGCTCTCCTCGTCGCAGCAAGATGAGTAGCCAGCAGCCAGTTGCCAGCAGCCGTTTTGTTCCACGTGGAACAATTTCCTTTGCATCAGGACGGGAGTTTCCCGGCGGTCAGCTAGGAGCAACAGCTAGCAGCGAGCAGCCACTAGCCAGCAGCCCTTTTGTTCCACGTGGAACATTTCCTTCAGATGAAAACGACCGCTTCTCGCAGCCAGCACCAGCAGCAAGCCAGAAGCCAGTAGCGAGCAGCTAGTAGCTAACAACGAAGCTGCTAAGCTTCTAAGGCGCGAAGCTCGGCTGCCACGCATCACACCACGAGCCGGAAGACACGAACTGCAGAGCTCGCAAGCTTCGTAGCTTCGTGGCTCCGCAGCTGATTCCCCATGGAGGTTTCCACTATGGCCACTACGCTGGAGACGCGTCCTGCCACCGAAACGCGAAAAGTCTCGCCGCTTGCCGGTAAAGCCGCTCCGCGGAGCATGCTGATCGACGTCGCGCGGCTCGAGAAGGAGTACTACGCGCGGCGGCCGGACGTTGATGACCCGAACCAGCTGGTCGCGTTCGGCACCAGCGGACATCGCGGCACGTCGCTCGCCGGAACGTTCACCGAGGCGCATGTCCTGGCCATCACGCAGGCGATCTGCGAGTACCGGCGCGGCAAAGGGATCGACGGTCCGCTGTTCATCGGCAAGGACACGCACGCGCTCTCGGCGGCGGCGCAGCGGACGGCGATCGAGGTGCTCGCGGCCAACGCCGTGGAAACTGCGATTCAGCAGAACGATGGCGTCACGCCGACTCCGGTGATTTCGCGCACCATCCTCGCCTACAACCGCGAACGCAAGCAGCACCTGGCTGACGGCGTGGTGATTACTCCCTCGCACAATCCGCCGGAGGACGGTGGATTCAAGTACAACCCGCCGAACGGTGGACCGGCGGACACCGACGTCACGCGCTGGGTACAGGACCGCGCCAACGATTTGCTGCGCGCCGGCAATCGCGACGTGAAGCGTCTGCCATTTGAAAAAGCTCTCAAAGCGCCGACCACGCATGAGCAGGATTTCGTGCTGCCTTATGTCGAGGACTTGAAGAACGTGATCGACATGGAGGCGATTCGGGCGGCGGGGCTGAAGCTGGGCGTCGATCCGCTGGGCGGCGCGTTTCTCCCATATTGGGAACCGATCAATTCCGTCTATGGACTCGACATCACGGTTACGAATTCTGCGCTTGATCCGACGTTTTCTTTTATGACCGTGGACCACGACGGCAAAATTCGCATGGACTGTTCCAGTCCATACGCGATGGCACGTCTGGTGGGACTCAAAGATCAGTATCGCGTCGCCTTCGCCAACGATCCGGACGCCGACCGTCACGGCATTGTGACGCCAGGCGCCGGCTTGATGAACCCGAATCATTTTCTGGCGGTGGCCATCCAGTATCTGCTGACGCATCGTGCGGAGTGGCGCAAGGATTCCGCAATTGGGAAAACGCTGGTCAGCAGCAGCATGATCGACCGCGTTGTCGAAAAGCTGGGCCGCCAGCTGCGCGAGGTGCCGGTGGGCTTCAAATGGTTTGTGCCCGGACTGATCGACGGCTCGTACTGCTTTGGCGGCGAAGAGAGCGCGGGCGCGAGCTTCCTGCGCCGCAATGGCACGGTCTGGACTACGGACAAAGACGGTCCCATTATGGACCTCTTGGCCGCAGAGATCACCGCCACCACAAATAAAGATCCGGGCGAGCACTTCGAGGCGCTGGTCGCAGAGTTCGGCAGGCCGTATTACACGCGCATCGATGCCGCCGCAAGTCCGGAGCAGAAAGCGCGTCTGCAGAAGCTCTCGCCCGAAGCCGTGAAAGAAGACACCCTCGCCGGCGAGCCGATTACCGCCAAGCTGACGAAGGCGCCAGGCAACAATGCCCCGATCGGCGGGCTGAAAGTTGTCGCGCAGAATGGATGGTTTGCCGCGCGGCCCTCGGGCACGGAGAACATCTACAAAATCTACGCAGAAAGTTTTCGCAGCGAGCGGCACTTAGAAGAGATCGTGAGCGAAGCGCAGCAGATTGTGAACAATGCGTTGGGCAGTAAGCAATAGGCAATAGGCAATAGGCAGTTGACTTTAGTCGTGCCGTTAGAAGGCAAATTTATTGCTGTTGCGCTTAGCGCAAAGACTTTCTGGCCGTCGATATAAGATGAAGGTTTTACCTGCGCGCGGCTAAAGCCAGAACCAAAATGGGACTAATCCCGCACCGACGCCGTGCCCTTCCCTAAACCGTCTCTCAATGTTTGTCGCTTATTGCCTATTGCTTATTGCTCATTGCCTATTGCGCATCGCTCATTGCTTATCCTTATCGCTTCCCCCGCCCCTACTTCTCTCGTCCCACTACAAAATCAGGAATCCATAGAAGGGCGCGTTTGATTTCGCTGTCGGGAAAGCCGCTGAGGGCGCGGCGCGACTGCTCGGCGTGTTCGTGGGCGGAGGCCATCGCGTAGTCGACGGAACCATAGCGTTCCAAAATGGAAACGACGTCGGCGTGGCTTACGCTGGTGAAGCTGCGCTCTTCGAGGACTTTGGCGAAGACTTCGCGTTCTGCCGCGGTACAGCGGTCGAGTGCGTGAATCACAGCCATGGTCGCTTTACCTTCGCGCAGGTCGCTGGCAACAGGTTTTCCCAGCACCTCTTCGGAAGCGGTGAGATCGAGGACGTCGTCGACAATCTGGAAAGCAAGCCCGAGATTGCGGCCGTATTCACCAAGGCGGTCTTCGTCGGCTTCGCTGGCGCGAGCGAGGACTGCGCCCAGCTTCATGGAGACGGAGAAGAGGCAGGCAGTCTTGCGATAGATGAGGTCGAGATGCTCGGACTGACTGATCATCTTGCCCAGCTTTTCCATCTGCAGCAGCTCGCCTTCGACCATCTGCTGCGTGAGGCTGATCAGCAGATCGAGCACCTTAAAGTTGCGCTCCTCGAGAGCGATCTTGAAGGCCTGCATGTAGAGCCAGTCGCCGGCCAGCACACACTTCGAATTGCCCCACTGCGTGTTGGCAGACGGACGGCCGCGGCGTGTGAGCGCTTCGTCGATGATGTCGTCGTGAACGAGCGTTGCGGTGTGGATGATCTCGACGACGGAGCCGAGCCGCACCGCGCCATGCCCTTCGTATCCGCAGAGCTTGGCAGAGAGCAGCAGCAGAGCAGGCCGGATCCGCTTGCCGCCGCCTTCGCGCAGATACTCGCCGATCTCCGTGATGACTTCCACGCCGGAGATCGCGTCGCGCTGGAACTCGCGCTCAATGGCGAGGAGGTCGTCGCGCAGGAGATCGAAGACCTCTTTGGCGGCCGCGCTGGCAGGTGTGCTCACTAATTGGACCTGTAGTTGGTGAATTGCATGTCGATGCCGAAGTCCCGGTTGCGCAGCATGCCGATCACCTGCTGCAGGGTGTCGCGGTCTTTGCCGCTGATGCGCACGGTGTCGCCTTGAATCGACGCCTGGACTTTGACCTTTGAGTCTTTGATCACCTTCACAATCTCGCGCGCTTTCTCGATGGGGATGCCCTGCTGCAGCTTGATCTTCTGCCGCACGGTTGAGCCCGCCGCCGGTTCGATTGCCTCGTACTGCAGGCCCTTCAGCGGCACCTGCCGTTTGACCAGCTTGGTTTGCAGTATGTCGGTCACGGCTTTGAGCTTGTATTCGTCGGCGGACGACAGCACAATGGCGTCTTTGCCTTCCATGGCGATTTCGGACTTCGAGTCTTTTAAATCGAAGCGGGTATGGATCTCCTTGACCGCCTGCTGGATCGCGTTTGACACCTCCTGCAGGTCGATTTTGCTCACTACATCGAAGGAATTGTCGCTGGCCATATGAGGAATGTACTTAGCAGTCTAGCGGAAAAGCGGCAGAGACGCAGCACGGCACGATCAGAACCGTTCCCCGTAGGGAATGGGTGAAGGGTTGTTTTCGGAGGAGTTCTGAGGCATCAGCTGCAACGTCCGGTTCGCGATATCAGCGCTCACCCGTTCGCTACTGCGAACGGTTCTGAAGCGCGAAGAAGCGGAAGAAGTTCTGCGCGGTGATCGATCCGATCTCCTCGCCGGTTTTGCCGCGCAGCTCGGCAATCTTATCCGCCGTCCTGGCTACGAAGGCGGGTTCGTTGCGCTTCCCGCGATAGGGGATCGGAGCGAGAAACGGCGAGTCGGTCTCAATGAACATTCGCTCTTCCGGAACACTGGCGGCGGCAGCGCGAATGTTTTCCCCTTTTGGGAACGTAACATTGCCCGCAAACGAGATCATGAAGCCCATGTCAAGGGCTTGCGACGCATGCTTCTGCTCTCCGGTGAAGCAATGCAGCACTCCGCCGAGCCCGCTTGACGCCCAGTGTTCACGAATCAGACGTAGAGTATCTTGCCAGGCATCGTCAGAGTTGTCGGACGGCCGGCAGTGAATGATGACGGGCAGCTTCGCCGTGCGCGCGATCTCCATCTGCTGTATAAAGACCTGCCGCTGCACATCGCGCGGGGAATGGTCATAGTAGTAGTCCAGTCCAATCTCGCCGAAGCCGATCACGCGCGGATGGCGCGCAAGCGACTCGAGTTCGGAATAATCCGCCTGAGTCGCGAGCTTGGCTTCGTGAGGATGAATGCCGATGCTGGCGTAGATCCAGTCGTGCTGCTCGGCGATGCGAATCGCGCAGTCGAGCGTGCCGGGTCCGGTGCCGCTGCCTATGGCGAGGATGTTTACTACGCCGGCTTCGCGCGCGCGGGCGAGCATCTCCGCGCGATCGGAATCGAAGCGCGGACCTTCGAGATGCGCGTGGGAATCGACGAGCATTACTTCAGGCGAGCGCCTACAGGGACGTCTTCGAGGAAGCTGGCAAGCACCGGCAGGCCTTTTTCGCCAATCGAAGCGGCGACGATCATGCCGTTCGATTCGATGCCGCGCAGCTTTCGCGGCTGCAGATTCGCGACGATCACGACCTTCATGCCGATGATTTTCTCCGGCGCATATTTCTCGGCAATACCCGCGACGATGGTGCGCACTTCGCTGCCGATATCGACTTCGAGTTTGAGCAGCTTGTCCGCGCCTTTCACCTTCTCGGCAGACTTTACCTGGCCAACGCGCAGCTCCACTTTGGTGAAGTCGTCGATGCTGATGCGTCCGTTGACGGCAGCGGGAGATGCAGCTTCCGTTGCGCGCGGAGGCGTTGCCTCCTGAGCAGCCGCGTTGGCTGAGCCGCCTGCAGCCTGCGTGGCCGGTTGTCCGGCTTTTGCTCCTGTGCCCGCCGGCGCTGCACTCGTTGACGACGCGGCGCGCTCCTGCTCCACCGCCTGCATGCGTTCGATAGCGTTCTTCTCTGCGCGGGGAAACACCGGCTCTATCTTGCCCAGTTTTGTGCCGAGTTTGAGCTGGCCCCAGGCAAGTTCTTTCAAACGGAAACCGGCGATGTCGCCCAGACCAAGCTGCGACCATATACGCGCCGTTGCCTGCGGCAGTACAGGATGCAAAAGCGCAGTAATAATGCGCAGTGCTTCCGCGGTGGTGTAGAGCACCGTGGCCAGGCGGGCCAGGCTGGCCTCATCTTTTTGCTCGCCCAGCTGCCAGGGCTCGTTCTCGACGATGTACTTGTTCACGCCGTTTACGAGCCCCCAGACGCTTTCCAGCGCGCGGGAGAATTGGAACGACGTGAACAGATCGTTGGCGGACTTAATCGTTTCTGTGGCGAGAGTTGCCATGGCCTCGTCGCCGGCGTTGCGCGATGCTTTAGGCGCCGGGTACGGAATTTGCTCGCGGAAGTAGCGCGCAATCATCGACAGCGTGCGGCTGGAGAGATTGCCGAGATCGTTGGCGAGGTCCGAGTTGTAGCGCTGCACCAGAGCGTCGAATGAAAAGCTTCCGTCCTGACCAAAGACTACTTCCCGAAGCAGGAAATACCTGAGCGCGTCGCCGCCCAGGACGTCGAGTACGGTTTCCGCGCGCACAATGTTGCCGCGGGACTTCGACATCTTGTCCTGCTCGAAGAGCAGCCAGCCGTGGACTACGACCCGTTTTGGAACT
>JAFAUE010000212.1 GCA_019243475.1 Acidobacteriota bacterium
CATCCACGTAGAAGCGGATTTCTTTCGGCTCCCACTCCACAGCAAAGACATGGAAGTCGTCGCTGAAGCGCTTGCCGGCAGGCAGCGTGAAGGCTGAGCCAATCCCATGATCTCCGGAATAGCCGGGCCCATGAATCGTCCCGTGAGAAATAGAAGGCTCGCGTCCCAGGTTCTCGACGATGTCAATCTCTCCGCACGCCGGCCAGTGGACCGTGCCGATATCGTCGCCGAGCAGCCAGAACGCCGGCCACATTCCCTGACCGCGCGGCATCTTGATGCGCGCCTCAAATCGGCCGTACGCTTGCGCGAACTTTCCCTGCGTCTTTAAGCGCGCAGAAGTGTATTGGCGCTGAACTCCATCTTTGCCGGTGTAGCGCTCGCGATCAGCTTCGATCACCAGCAGGTTGCGCTGCACTCGGGCGTTGTTGGTGCGATCGGTGTAATACTCCAGTTCGTTGTTGCCCCAGCCATTGCCGCCGGTTTCCATCGTCCATTTATGGGAATCAACCGGACCATTGCCGCTCTTGAAATCGTCGCTCCAGACCAGCACCCAATTGGAATTGGCTTGCCCGCGACGCTGCGCGCACAAGGATGGCGCACACAAAGCGACAACGAGCAGCACACAGATGCGAACGCGAATCATGGGCCTTATAAGAGACCTGCAGCCTCAACGGTAAAGGCCTACTGCTTTTGCGGCGTGAACAACTCCAGGCGCACACGCCAGGTGGTTGACTGTCCCGGCTTCAGCAGGACCATTCCCGTATCGGTATTCTTCCACTCGCTGCCGTAGGGATCGGGCAGATTGAACTGCGGTTCGATGGCTACGAAGTCTTTGTCCGGCGGCGAATAAACCTGGATCGACTTGACCTCCGGCGACTCGGCGCGAATGCGAATTCCGTAATTCGACTGGGGATCGATGACAGTCGCGACCGCGCTTCCGTTTGGACTGCGTTTCAAGTCCTGGAAATTGTCATCGAGATAGATGTCGTCCAGCGCTTTGCCACCCGGGGCAGTGAAATCGTACTTACCGTCTGCTGCGCTCACAGGCCGCACGTCGCCGGTGGGGAACACATCATCGTAGTTGTTCATCACAGCCACCTTGTCGGCGGGGATGTGCAACCGCGCCTGCTTGCGATCGCCGCTGGGAATGGAAAAGTACGGGTGCCATCCGATGCCTATGGGCAGGGGATCTTTTCCCACGTCCTTGGCGGTAATGGTGAACTCAACGGCGTCATTGCGCAGCACGACGCGCACGCTCACGTCGGTGCTAGACGGCCAGTGTCCGTCCCAATCACCGGCGTGGAAGATTCCGGATAGTGACGCCCCGTCAGCCTGATTGTGCTGCTGCACGTTCTGGAACTTCGACGTAAGCATCAATCCGTGCATCGAGACCTTCTCGGCGCCGGAGTTCTTTCCACTCCAGTTCGCCGGCAGCCGCGCCTGCTGATCGCCCAGCTTGGTGACGATCTCGCCGCCGTCGGGTGAAACCTGGCCGCGAATCCTGTTGGCGTACGGGACGAGAAACGCGCCCCCGATGCTGAAGATCTTGTTTCCGAACTTGTCGTCGTTCTTGTCCAGCAGATCCTTGGCGTCGCCCAGCGAGGGCGCGCTGAAGACGTTGACTTCTCCCTTCCCGGGAACGAATGCCGTGATCTGCAGGACGGCCATTGCCCGGCCGGGCAGAACTGTCGCAGTAAGGAACTGCGGTTTGTCATCGCCCTTCTGTTGCCGTTTTAGAACTCTTACGGGCTCGCCCCCGATGGAAACGGAATTCGGAGGAGGAAGAAGGTTCACGCTCTTCGGCGTGGCGGCGGGCTTTTGTGCGATCGAAACCGGCGCGAGGGCCAGCAACAGCAGGAACGAAAACCATCGTCTAGTCATCGAGGCTCCCGAAAGTAGGTTGTGGCCGTCCATGATACGCGACCCGAGTCTTACAATCTTCTTTCATGAAGCCAATTCATGCTGTGCGGGTGCTTTGGTCGGCATGTTTGGCGCTCTTCGTTTCGGCTGTAGTCGGACTCAAGTGGGGGGCGCAAATCAGCATTGCCATGATGCCCCCAGAACGGCGCTTCTATGCCGACGCCGACCTGCTCCACGCCATATGGATCAAACGCAGCATCTTTCTTTTGCTCATGTGCGCCTTGTGCGGGCTGCTCGGCATTTACTTGAGCGTTCGCGCGTCGGAACCAGGCAACGAAAACGGCAGATATACTAGATAAATCGCGGTCGGCGGGCTTTCCGCTCAGGCCCGTCTGAGAAGCAAATGTACGAAGTCACCGTTGAAGACACGTTTGCCGCAGGACATTACTTGCGCAATTATCGCGGCAAGTGCGAGAACCCGCACGGCCACAATTACAAGGTCCGCATCACGCTGCAGGGCCGCGAGCTGGACCACGCCGGCCTGTTGCTCGACTTTAAAGAACTCAAGCAGGTCATGAAGCCGGTGATCGAACGCCTCGACCATCAGATGATTAATGACGTCGCGCCCTTCACGACGCTGAATCCCTCGGCCGAAAACCTCGCCCGCTACTTCTTCGACCAGACCAACGGCACGCTGAGGACCTCAACCTCCGGACGCGTGAGCGTGAAAGAAGTGACTATTTGGGAGACAGATACGACGACCGCGAGGTATTCGGAGTAGGGGCGGCAGAAAGGCGTTTCGGAGGAAGGCGTTTCAGCGAAAATCGTTTCAAGAAAAGGCGTTTCAGGGTAAGGCGTTTCAGTGAAAATCGTTTCAAGAAAGTCGCCTCAACCACAGCGCGACAAGGCAACATGTCTCATCTTTAGTTTTTAACCGGCACTCCGCCTCAAACGATTTTGAAGCGCTTTTTCTTGGAACGGCTTTCTTGAAACGATGTTTCTTGAAACGCATTTCCCTGAAACGCTTCCGTCTTTTATGCACCTGATCGAGCTCTACAAATCCATTCAGGGCGAATCCTCTTTCGCGGGACTGCCTTGCATCTTCATTCGCCTTGCTGGATGCAACCTTCGCTGTTCCTGGTGTGACAGCGAGTACACGTTCACCGGCGGACGGAAGATGTCGCTCGACGAAGTGATGCAGGAAGTTAGAAAGCTGGCGCCGGTAAAACTGGTCGAGATCACCGGCGGCGAGCCCATGCTTCAGGAACGCGAAGTAATTCCCTTAATGGAACTTCTGCTGGCCGAAGGTTATGAAGTGCTGCTGGAGACTAGCGGCGAGCGGCCCCTGGCATCCGTGCCGCCCCAAGTTCACAAGATCGTCGATGTGAAATGCCCGGGCTCGGGAGAAGGCGGAGGCTTCCGCCTGGAGAATCTGACCGTCCTGACTGCGGGCGACGAAGTGAAGTTTGTCCTGGCGAACCGCGCCGACTACGATTTTGCGCGTGAGTTCATGAGCCGGCATAAGCTCACGGACAAGACCCCCAACGTCCTCTTCTCTCCCGCATT
>JAFAUE010000420.1 GCA_019243475.1 Acidobacteriota bacterium
AGTCACCGAAGCTGTGATCACGGTCCCTGCCTATTTCAACGACGCGCAGCGTCAGGCGACCAAGGACGCCGGCAAGATCGCGGGCCTCGATGTGAAGCGAATCGTCAACGAGCCCACGGCGGCAGCTCTGGCCTACGGTCTCGACAAGAAGAAGGACGAAACCATCGCGGTCTATGACTTCGGCGGCGGTACCTTCGACATTTCCATTCTGGAAGTCGGCGAAGGCGTAATCGAAGTGAAGTCCACCAATGGCGACACGCATCTGGGCGGCGACAACATCGACCAGCGCATCGTCGATTGGCTCGTGGATGAGTTCAAAAAGGAAGAAGGACTCGATCTGCGCTCCAAGGGCAATGAAATGGCGCTGCAGCGTCTGCGCGACGCGGCGGAAAAGGCCAAGATCGAGCTCTCGACGGCGATGGAGAGCGAAATCAACCTGCCGTTCATCACTGCCGACGCCTCCGGGCCGAAGCACCTGGTGAAGAAGCTTACGCGTTCCAAATTGGAACAACTGGTCGAGGAAATCATCCAGCGCTCGGTTGGCCCCTGCAAGCAGGCGATGAAGGACGCTGGCGTCGATACCAGCAAGATCGACGAAGTCGTTTTGGTTGGCGGTCAGACGCGCATGCCGCGCATCCAGCAGCTGGTGAAAGAACTCTTCGGCAAGGAAGGCCACAAGGGCGTCAATCCTGACGAAGTAGTCGCCGTGGGCGCCGCGGTACAGGCCGGAGTGTTGGGTGGCGAGGTGAAAGACCTGCTGCTGCTCGATGTGACTCCGCTGACGCTGTCAATCGAAACGCTTGGCGGCGTTTCCACGCAGATGATCGCGCGCAACACAACGATTCCGACGAAGAAGACGGAAACGTTCTCGACGGCGGCCGACAGTCAGACCTCGGTTGAAGTACACGTGCTGCAAGGTGAACGTCCATTGGCGCGCGACAACCGGACTCTCGGCAAGTTCCACCTGACCGGCATTCCGCCGGCCCCGCGTGGAGTGCCGCAGATTGAGGTCACGTTCGACATCGACGCTAACGGCATTCTCAACGTCACGGCAAAAGATGTGGCCACGGGCAAGGACCAGAAGATAACCATTACGTCGTCTTCCGGTCTAAGCAAAGAGGAAGTCGAGCGCATGGCGAAGGACGCCGAGTCGCACGCCTCGGAAGATAAAGCTCGACGCGAGGAGATCGAAGCGCGTAATCAGCTCGACTCGATGGTCTATCAGATCGAGAAGATGCTGAAAGAACATGGCGACAAGATCTCCGGCAGCGAGCGTTCCGATGTCGAGTCGGCTCTGGCCGATGCCAAGAAAGCGCTCGAGGGAACTGACGCAAGCGCGATGAACTCCGCGCGCGAGCGGCTCACGCAGGCTTCGCACAAATTGGCCGAGGCGATGTACAAGTCGGCTCAGCCTGCGGGCGGCGCGCAGCCTGGCGGATTCCCCGGGGCAGGCGCGTCGGGCAATGGCGCTACGGGGCAAGAGGAAGCGCCGAAGAAAGACGAAGGCGTGATCGACGCCGAGTACGTAGACGTGGATAAGAAGTAAGCTGGTGTTTTGTCATTCCGAACCGCGTGATTTTGGCGGGAGGAATCTCCATAACGACGAAAGGTTGTCGTGAGAATAGGGATTCCTCACTTCGTACGGAATGACAAAGGGTGGCGGCAACATGCAACCAAAATCGGTGTTTATAGGAGCAGAAGGGAACCAGGAGCCAGCATCTCCAGTATTAAAGGACATGAAACAATATTTGGTGGTCAAAATCGCGAAGCAGCTGGGATCGCTCCTCGAAGTGATTCCCGTTGCCGGACTCTTCCCGCTCGATGCCGCCGAACAGTTTGTCAAGACTGCGGGCGCCAATGAGCCGGGCTCATTGTTCTTAATCCAGCAGGTGGGCACCGCGTAATCTCAAGAGCGCCCAAGGAGCTCCAACGTGAGCGAAAGACAAGCCGTGCTACGAAAAGCGATCCCGCTGTGCGGGATCGTTCTCGTTTTGGGAATGACTGGATATTCAGCCATGATTTACTCGCCGCCTGCAAATGGCGCGTCCCGGTTGCCTGCAGCGGCACAGGCGAACCCAAAGTCGGCCGATGAAAGCAAGGAGATCATCGCGACGATCCAAAAATTCTTGGCTGATGTTCCCGCGAACAAGCGCGACACCTACGACCGCTTTTTCGCTGACGACGTTATCTACACCCGCAACAGCGGCCAGGTAGTCACGAAGAAGGACATCCTCGCCGATGCCGACAATCCGGCCGCGCCACGCGCGAATGCGACCTTTACCGGCGAAGACTTCACTGTCCACCAATACGGGGATACGGCGATCGTGAACTTCCGCTTGGTAATGCACGGCACGGACAATGGCACTGCGATGACGCGTTCATTTCGAAACACGGGAACGTTCATGAAGCGCAACGGCCGTTGGCAGGTGATCGCGTGGCAGGCGACGCCTATCGCAGAAAGTCAGAACCGTTCCCAGTAGGGAACGGGTGAGGCCGGCATCAAGGCTTAGCAGCTCAGAAGCTATCCATGGCAACTCAGACCAAAGATTATTACGGGATTCTCGGGGTAAAGAAAAACGCCTCGGCCGACGACATCCGCAAAGCCTTCCGCAAACTCGCGCGCAAATACCATCCCGACGTCAATCCGGGGGACAAAAAAGCCGAGGAGCGGTTCAAGGAAATGTCTGAAGCGAACGACGTCCTTAGCGATCCCAAGAAGCGCAAGATTTACGACCAGGTCGGCTTCTATTCCGACAATATCGATCCCGCAACTGCGGAAGCCTACGCGAGAGGAGGCGGCGCCGCCGGCTTCGGAGGATTTCCCGGAGCGGGAGGCCGAACCTACCGAACCTCTACCGCGGGACCTCAGGGAGTACCATTCGACTTCGAAGGATTCGATTTTTCTGACTTCGCGGGAGGAGCGCCGAAGTCCGGCGCCGGCGGCGGCGGTTTCCGCGACATCTTTTCCAACATTTTTTCCGGAGGCGCGGCGCGTCCGCAGCCGCAAGGTCCCGAGCCCGGAACCGATCTCGAATACCAGGTCACGGTTCCCTTTTGGCAAGCCATTCGGGGCGGGGTGATGCGGCTTAACATCTCGCGTCAGGATGTCTGCCCGATGTGCAAGGGATCCGCCACCGTAGGCTCGGGGCAGAAGTGTCCGGAATGCGGGGGCTCTGGACAAGTTACGCAAACCAGCGGTCGGATGAAATTCAATATGGCCTGTCCGCGCTGCCACGGCTCCGGACAGATCATGAACGAATGCCCGAATTGTCACGGTCAGGGCTTCGTCCATTCGAGCGAGCCGCTCGAGTTTCGCATCAAGGCCGGCACGCGCGACGGACAACGCGTGCGTCTTCCCGGAAAGGGAAATTCCGGAAAAATGGGAGGCACGGCAGGCGATCTGTACATCATCGTTCGCATTGAACCGCATCCGGTCTTTCGCCGTGAGGGCGACGATATCTACGTGACCGCGCCGGTCTCGGTCACCGAAGCAGCGCTCGGTTCGAAGATCGAAGTGCCCACGATCGACGGCCGCGCTCAGCTCAAGATTCCGCCAGGCACCCAGAGCGGGCAAAAGCTGCGCATGCGTGAGAAAGGTGTCCCGTCGGCAACGAAAGAGGGAACACGCGGCGATGAGATTGTCGAAGTGAAGGTGGTTGTACCGCAATTACGCGACGAGCGTTCGAAGGACCTGGTGCGGGAGTTGGCAAAATTGAATCCAGAGGACCCGCGGGCGGAGTTGTGGGCGAAAACCAGCTACTAAGCTGCTAAGCTTCTAAGCTCCTAAGCAGCAGCGTTGGCTCGCCCAGCGCCAACAAATCACAGAGCCTCTAGCTCAGCAGCTCAGGAGCTTAGCCGCTTAGAAGCTTGTTGTATGCCCACGAAACGACGCAAACAAGGCGCATACATGATTTCGGCCGTGGCCGAGATGTATGGCATTCATCCGCAGACGTTGCGGTTATACGAACGCGAAGGACTGCTGAAGCCCTCGCGCACCGAAGGCAACACGCGTCTGTACACCGACGAGGACCTTGAGCGCCTGGAATTCATTCTCAGCCTGGCGCGCGACCTCGGCGTGAACATCTCGGGAATGGCAATCATCCTTAACATGCGTGAGCGTATGGAAGAGATGCAGCGGCAGATGCAAGAATTCGTTAAGTTCGTGCAAAACGAAGTGTTCACCCGCGCGGCAGCAACACACTCCGATGCCAGCAAGGGCGCGATCGTGCCACTTCGCCGACCCATTCCAATTCCGCGTCACGAACCCACAAAAAAATGAGTCGGAACCGTTCACGGTAGCGAATGGGTGAGGCCATCAGGCCACCTGACCGCATTTCAACCCGACTATCCTCTCTACGCCGTTCATCCGTCCACCAAGGCAGACGATTCCAACTTCGTTCGTCGCGGGACGCGTAGTCGCACCAGAGTCCCGCCTTCCGTCGGCCGCGTGAATGTCAGTTCTGCGCCGATGAGTCGCGCGCGCTCGCGCATTCCGACTAAGCCAATGCCGCGCGCGCCGTTTCCGCCTCCCAGCCCGCGGCCGCGGTCTTCGATTTCGACTTCAAGCGTATCCTCGCCAAACCGCAGTCTCACCCAGGCGCGCTGCGCGCCGGAATGGCGCTTCACATTGTTCAGGGCTTCCTGCACCACGCGATAAACGTGTACGCCGGCGCTGCGCGAAACCTCGAACCGCGTGCCGGACTTTTCGTAGGAGATTGTAATTCCCGTCTGCCGCTCGACTGTCGGTATGTACCAGTCGAGACTTTGCTCGAGGCCTGATTCGTCGAGCATGACGGGATGCAGCGCTTGCGAGAGCGTTCGGACTTTATCCAGCGCCGACTGCGCAACGTCGCGAATTTCTTTCAGTCCTTCATTGAGCTCCGCATCCTGGCTGCGTCGCGCGGCGCGTGTCAGCATTGCGCCAATGGCAGTGAGGATCTGGCCAAACTCGTCGTGCAGCTCGCGCGAAACGTAGCTCAGCGTTGACTCCTGCGTCGAGATGAGCTTCTGGGCCAGGTCGCTGCGTTGTTCGGACAAGGTGGCTAGCCGCCGAAAGAGCTCGCGATTTGAGCGGATCAAGAGCACGCTCGTCAGCACAATCGCCGCCAGAGTCGCAAACAGAAATATGTAGGCCTGGCGCTGCACGCGATCGTAGATAGCTCTTACTTGGGCCGCCGCTTGCTGCTCACTCTCGTTATTCTCGACCAACAGGCGCGCCACGGCTGTGCTCAGCGCCGCCTGACGCGACTGCAGCGAGAGGCGAATCTGCACTCTAGCTTCGTCTTCACGCCCTGCGCGCGCGAGCTCGAAGATGCGGTCCAGTGCATTCCAGAATTGGGAAACTGAGTTTTGCAGATACTGGCGCTGTTCCGGAGTGCGCGCCGCCATGGCCAGCTCTTGCTCCCGGGCGATTGCGTCATCCAGATCGGCGCGCATACGCTGAAACTGCGGCTCGAATGCAGTAAGCGGGTAAGGCTCCACGTTGTCCAGCATGTCGCGCATGCCGATGGCAATCTCGTTCAGGTTGTTCTGAATGCGCAGCAGCTGGAGCGAGTCCTTGCGGTTCCGCTCCGAAATGGAGCTCTGCAGCTCGCGCAGGCCCGCGATCTGGCGGGTGACGTAGAGCGAATAACCAACCACTGCTGCCAAGGTGATGAAGAGGCCGACAAGCAATCCCGCAGTCGCACGATGCAGTTGCCTGCCCGGAGACGACGGCTCATCCTGCGCCGCCGCGTCCTGCGGTACAGCGGGGGAAGTCATTACTTTCCTGAAAACGATACGTAATAGGGGCCGAGATAAAGCCGCGCACCGTCGTCACCCGCAATGATCTGAAGAGGTTTTACCGGCCGCAGATTTTCCTGCTTCTCAGTCTTCAGTTCCGCCAGCTGCTCGCCGCCAAGGTTATAGACATGGAGAGTGACATCGTCTCCGCTCTTACTGCGGCCAATCGCATAGGCGCCCGCGTC
>JAFAUE010000508.1 GCA_019243475.1 Acidobacteriota bacterium
ATCGTGGGCATCATCACGTTGAGTTCGAGCTGCCCGCCCTGCACTGCCATTGCGACCGCCGTGTCGTTCCCCACTACGTGGAATGACACCATTGCAGCCAGTTCCGGCATTACCGGGTTGATCTTGCCCGGCATGATCGAAGAACCAGGTTGCAATGCCGGCAAATAAATTTCCGCGAATCCCGTATTGGGACCTGACGACAATAGGCGAACGTCATTCGAAATGCGAATGATCTCGAGTGCGAGATTTCTCAGAGCGGCGGACACTTGCGCCATGGCCGCATTTGACTACATTGCCCAGCGCATGTCCGTGGCCGGCGCGAGTTTCTGTCCAGACATTTTGCTCAAATTCCGAATTGCGAGTTCGCGATAGGCAGGATGCGTATTGATGCCGGTGCCGACCGCCGAGCCTCCGAGACCCAGGCTGCGAAGATCTTCGGCGTTGGCACGAATGTTGTCGCCGGCCTTGCGTATTGCCAACGCATAAGCGGCAAACTCCTGCCCAAGCCGGATCGGCACTGCGTCCTGCATATGCGTGCGCCCCGACTTCATAATTTCCCAGAACTCTTTGCCTTTGCGTTCAAAGCTACCGGCAATGGCGTTCAGGACCGGATAGAGCTTTTCCAGCTCGATGAGCGTCGCCAGACGCATTGAGGTGGGGAAGACATCATTTGTCGATTGCCCATAGTTAACATGATCGTTGGGATGGACGCGCTTATACTCACCCAGCTTCCCGCCTAACAGCTCCTCAGCTCGGTTGGCGATTACCTCGTTCGAATTCATGTGAAAGCTGACGCCGGCGCCGGCCTGGAATACATCCACCACAAACTCGCGGTCCCATTTGCCGTCAATCGCTTCCTGTGCGGCAGCGACAATAGCGTCGGCCACTTTTGCATCGACCAGACTCAGCTCTTTGTTCGCTTCGGCGGCTGCGCGCTTGATCATGGCAATGGCGCGAATCAGTGTTGGATGGGCCCGCATTCCCGAAATGGGATAATTCTCGAGCGCCCGCGCCGTTTGCACGCCGTAGTAGACGTGTGCCGGGATCTCCTTGGGACCGATGGAGTCCTTCTCAGTACGCGTAGCGACGGATGTGGCCGTGGGCATAGAGTCTCCTGTGGAGTGCGAGGTCAAAGAGCAGATGTTGGACTGCGAAACCCACGATTATAAGCGAATGCTGCAGCACGAACTGCAGTGCGTTATGCTGTTGCACAGCAGTTGAAATCCACGTTTGAGAGGTGCTTTTCGATGAAGAGACTCGTTCGGTTTTTCATGGCTGTGCTTCTCGCCTCGGCGATGTCAGTGCCGGTGCTCGCGCAGCAAAATCCCCCAACCTCGAACTTCCTGCCTAAGACCCAGGACCAGGATCGTGATCGCAACCGCGATCGCGGCGGACGTGAGCATCATCCACACATTCGCTCGGCGATTCGCGAGCTGCAGGAAGCGAAGCGCGAGCTGCAAAGTGCGTCGCATGACTTTGGCGGCCATCGCGAAGACGCGCTGAAGGCCTGCGATGAAGCTATCCGTCAACTGCAGCAGGCACTGCAATACGACAAGAAGTAAGTCACACCTTGTTCGACTTCCACGTTGGGTGAGCAGCGTGGAAGCTTCTTCCAAAGCATTGTCGATAGCTTAGAACAGCCGATTACCACCGGCGATCTGACCAAACACGCCTGTCCTATAACGCATCTGATTTGAGTGATGCCGCATTTTGGCTACGAAATACTCGGAACCGTCGGGACTCTGGTTCTCGCCTCGCTTGTGACCATTGTGGGTCACAAGATCATCAACGCGCGCGACCTTTCCCCCAAGGAACACTACCGGATATTTCGGCTCCTCAACACCATCGTAATGGTGGTAACCTCCGTCGCCATTGTGGCGTTCTGGTCGAAGATTTTCCAGCACAAGGGGCAATTCTGGGGACTTATCGGGGCGGGCCTGGCAGTCTCGCTGCGTGAGCCGCTGCTCAGCATTGCGGGACGTGTAGCCATCTTTGCTGGCAACATGTATTCCGGGGGCGATCGCATTGAGATCAACAAACTCAGCGGCGACGTTATCGATATCGGATTCTTCTACACGCGAATGATGGAAATCGGAAACTGGATCAGCGGCGATCAATACAGCGGACGCACCATCCAGTTTGCGAACGCACAGGTCTTCGGTACGCCGGTTTTCAACTACACGCGCACTTTCGGCTATATCTGGGACGAGGTCACGATCCCGGTGACTTATTCCAGCAATGTAAAAGCGCTGTCCGACATTCTCAAGGACGTAGGGCGGGAGTACACGCAGGAATTTCTAAAGGGCGCCCAGCAGCAGATTGAGAAGATGCAGCGTTATTTCATGGTTCCACGTTTCGAGGTGGAACCGGACGTTTACATCAAAGTTACGGACAATTACATCCAGATAACTCTGCGCTACGTTGTCGATCCGAAGCAACGACGCAAAGCTTCCAGCTTCATCTACGCCGAGGCTTTCCGCAGAATGCGCGAACGCGATGATATTGAGATTGGTTCCACAACCATGGACCTGACCGTTCATCCGCCGGATGCCAACGCCAAGGGTGACGAACAAACCAAAGCTGCCGACAATCCAACCGACGCAGTTGGTAAGCCAGAACCACAGCAAGACAGTCTCGAGCGGAAGCAAAAGGTGATTGGAAGGCCCAACGACGAAGAGAGTTCGTCACCGGAAAAGGCAGCCTAGCGTGAGCTGACCATTGATCGCTCTTCAGGCCCACTCTCGAATTCCCAAATCCCTGCTGCTCACCTTATTGACCTTACTTAACGTAATTTGGCAAACCCGCTACTAGTAACTAGTTTCTAACTGCCGAAGGTGAACAAGCTCACAACTGAGCACACCAAAGATCCCGGCTTTCTCCTAAGCCGGGCAGGAGAAGAGGAATAGCACATGAAGAAGCTTCTTTACACATGTTCTGCCTTGCTGCTGTCTGCCGGAATCGCGATCGGCCAGACATCGGGCTCGAGCACCGACCCGAACAGCAGCGCGAACCAAACGCCCTCTGCGAGCAGTTCGCAGTCATCCACCAGCAGCACTCCATCGACGTCGAGCAGCAGCACTGATATGAATCAGTCCAACTCCTCGGCGACATCGAGCCAGGCTGCTTCGCCATCGAGCACAGCACCCGCGAGTTCGAGCACCACATCGACTTCGCCGGCTGTGAGCGATCAGACCTCGAGCCAGGCAAATCCGACGGCAGCTCCGTCGCAGACCGCACCGAGCTCCTCTGCAGCCAGCTCCTCGGCGACCACGCCGCAGAGCTCCAGCAGCGACATCAACAGCTCCAATTCAAACGCAAACAGCCAGACTGGAACCAGCACTGCTCCAGCGGCTTCGAGCACTGTTCCGCGTGACAATAGCGCAGCCTCGAGCTCCTCGAGCAGCAGCGTAAGCGCCGATCAAAGCGCACAGACGCCTGCGGCTTCGACTCCCTCGACTGACAGCGGCGCAGCTGCTGCTGCAGCTCCGGCGGCTTCGGCCGACCAGAGTGCAACCAGCACGACCACTGGCAGCAACGCTGCCGATCAGTCTGCTGCCGGCACGCAAGCGAACTCCAACGCCAGCGCTGACCAGAATGCCAACTCCGCCAACCAGGGCAATGGCAACGCCAATGGACTGCCGCAAACGGCGTCCGTGCTGCCTTTGCTCGGATTGCTGGGCTTCGGCTCCTTCTTCACTGGCTTGATCGCGCGTTTCCGCAAATAAGCTGAACATCGCGACCGTCGACAGTAACGCCCCGGACGAAAGTTCGGGGCGCTGCTTTTTGGGCGGTAAACTTCAAGTGCCATCCGGAGAGACAACACATCCAAGAAGCATGGACGCCTTGCGACCAGACGTTCTCATAATCGGCGCCGGAGCAGCAGGATTGGCCGCTGCAGCTCGGCTCTCGCAAGCCGGTTTACGCGTCTCGATTGTCGAAGCTCGAGATCGCATTGGCGGACGCGTTCTGACCAAACACCCTCCGGGTTTGAGTTCGGCAGTCGAATTAGGTGCCGAATTTGTTCACGGCCGTCCCCCAGAATCGTTCGAACTCATCAAAGCAGCGGATCTCGACATGCAGGAGACCGCAGGCCAGCCTTTTTGTTCCACGCAACAAGGCATTGGCAAATGCAACTTTTGGCAGCGCATCGAGAAGGTTCTTGAGAGGATGAAGAAGGAGGGCTCGCACGACCAATCCTTCGCCAGATTTCTTGACGAACTCAAGGATCCAAAGATCAGCGCTGAAGATAAAGAGGCGGCGTGCAAGTACGTGCGCGGTTTCCACGCCGCGCATCCTGTTGACATCAGCGTGCAATCGCTGATTGAAGGGATGGAAGCCGAAGAGAAAATCGATGGCGACCGTGCGTTCAGATTGCCCGGTGGCTACGACCAGTTGCTGAAAGCACTTCACCAACAGTGTGAAAAACGGCACGTTCAGCTTCGCCTTAACTCTCCAGTCAGGCGCGTTCGTTGGAGTCGAGGCCAGGTTGAACTGGATGTCGGCGACAATTCTCACAAAACCAGGCTGGCCTCAACCCGCATGATTTCGACCTTGCCTCTGGGACTCCTGATGCATTCCCAGAATGGGTCAGACAGCGTGCAATTCGATCCACCATTGACGGCAAAGACCGAAGCACTGAGCAAGCTGCGCGTTGGTCATGTAATACGCGTAACCATGGT
>JAFAUE010000288.1 GCA_019243475.1 Acidobacteriota bacterium
CTGCTGCCAGATTCCATTTTGGGAGAGAGCGCTGCGCCGGTGATTTCTGAGGATTCACCCAACGCCTCGCTCTTCGACATCATGGAGGAATGCGAGCGGCGCGTAATCGTCAGCATGCTGGAAAAGTGCACCTGGAACCAGACGGAAGCCGCCGAACGCTTCCGCATCCCGCTCTCCACGCTGAATCAGAAAATCAAGCGTCTCAATATCGAAGTGAAAAAGCGGGGGAGGGAATAGGGAACAGGTTACAGGGGACAGTTAGAGGTATCCTGAGTTCCTAACTGTCTGGGCCCAGCCTTGTTCGCTCTTCCGTTCCTTGTGCTTATAAGGTAGCTCTTCCCTGTCTCCTATCACCTGATTCCAAAATTCCCCTGTTCCCTGTCCCCTGTAACCTGTAACCTATCTTCTCCATGCCGTTCGTCGATCCTGAAGAAGCCATTAAAGAGCGCGTGCTCGCCGTGCAGGAGTATTCGCAGCTCTCCGGCGAGGCGGTGGCGAACTTGTTTCGCAAGCCGCGTTATGTTGCGGACATGCTGACGCAGGCCGACTTCATCGGAGTCGGGTCGCTGCCCATCGTCATCCTTACCGGACTCTCCATCGGGGCCGTGCTCGCATTGCAGACTTCGAGCACGCTGCAGCAGTTCGGCGTGACTACCCTCACCGGGCAGTTGGTGTCGTTCTCGATGATCAAGGAGATCGGGCCGGTGCTCACCAGCCTGATGCTCGCTGGACGCGCGGCCACGGGTATGGCCAGCGAACTTGGCTCGATGAAGGTGACCGAGCAGATCGACGCCATGCGCGCGCTCGGCACCGACCCGATAAAGAAGCTAATCACGCCGCGCGTGGTCGCGACTGTGGTGATGTTGTTCTTCCTGAGCATCATTTCCGACCTCTTCGGGCTCTTTGGCGGATACATCGTTGCCGTCAGCCTGCTGGGGATTTCCACCCGGCAGTACTGGACGAGCACCTATCAGCAGCTGCAGTTTGCCGATGTATTCCAGGGTCTGATCAAACCCTTCTTCTTCGGACTAATCATCTCGACCGTGGGCTGCTACTACGGTTTTTCCACGAAGGGCGGTACGCAGGGAGTGGGACGCTCCACTACGCAGGCCATGGTCGCCGCCTCGGTGTTGATTCTCATCTTCGATTTCTTCATTACACGGTTCATGATTGGCGTCTTTGGGCGCTAAGCTGTAGTCAGCTCATGCCCGATCCCGCTGCCAGCAACGGACATCCGCAGCCTTCCGAGGTGATGCTCGAGTTCAAGGATGTTGAACTGGGCTTTGATCAGCACCTGGTGCTGCGCGGCGTATCGTTCCGCCTGCATCGCGGCGAGACCAAGGTCGTATTCGGCGTTGCCGGTTCAGGAAAGAGCGTGATGCTCAAGCTGGCCCTCGGCCTGCTCCAGCCTGACCATGGCACGATTACCGTTTTGGGACAAGACATCACGGGTATGGCGGAGCAAGAGCTGTACCAGCTTCGCCGCAACATCGGAATGGTCTTTCAGGAAAGCGCGCTGTTCGATTCGTTGACGGTCGAGGAAAATGTCGCTTTCCGCCTCGTGGAAGAGCATGTATCGCCGGAAGAGATTCGTGAGCGCGTAACTGAGGCGCTGCGCTTCGTCGAGCTGGAGCACACGCTGGAGAAATTCCCCGCACAACTCTCGGGTGGAATGCGGCGTCGCGTCGCTATTGCACGCGCGATCATCACGCATCCGGAGATCATTCTTTATGATTCCCCGACCGGCGGTCTCGATCCCATCACTTCGACGACGATCGTCGAGTTGCTGATCAAACAGCGCGACGTCTATCAGACTTCCGCGCTCATGGTCACGCACCGCCTGCAGGACGGATTCACCATGGCGACGCATTGCTACGACAAAGAGAAAGGCCAAATGGTGCCGGTGAAGGAAGGCCGCGAAAATACCAGAACGTCGTTCCTCATCCTGCGCGACGGTAAGGTCATCTTCGACGGGTCCGGGCAGGAACTGGCAAGGAGTACCGATGAATACATCCGTGAATATATTTCGTAGCCTTTGGAAGCGCGCGGCTTTATTGTGCGCGCTAAATCTTCTCGTCGCATTTGGGACCGCGCAAGCACAATCCTGCACCGGCTGCTCCGGCTCGCAGGCACAAAGTCCCTCGCAGGACCAGAACGGGAACCAGAACCAGGAAAACAAAGAAGAGAAGAAACAGAAGAAAAAAAAGAAGAAGGACAAAGGCAGCGCCGACGATCTTTCCGCTCCGGCGGCCTTCTCAGAGTCTGTTGCCCATGACGTGCTGCAGCAGCTCGCCGACGGTCTCGAAGGCCACAGCGAACGCTTGATGCTCTCTGCTTTCGACGACAACAAGATGGACGGCTATCTCAACTTCGAAGACCAGATCGAAGCATTCTTCCAGCACTACGATTCCTTCCGGGTGCACTTCCGCATCGACCAGGCAACGACTGAAGGCGACAAGGGCGTGGTGCTGGTCGACATCCAGATGGAAGAAATTCCTCGTTCGACGAACGCGCAGCCTGTTAGGAAGAACGATCAGATGCGTTTCGAAATGGAGCGCGGAAAAAAAGGCTGGAAGATTGTCGATCTGCGTCCGCGTAACTTCTTCTCCTGAGTGTGAGCCGCGAATATCCTGAGCGCCCGCTGCTCGGCGTCGGCGCCATCATTGAAAATCAGGGCCGTATTCTGCTGGTGCGCCGCGCGCATCCGCCGCTCAAAGGCGAATGGTCGATTCCTGGCGGTCTGGTCGAAGTGGGCGAGACCACCAAGGCCGCCATCACTCGTGAGGTGCTTGAAGAGGCCGGCCTCGAAATCGAGCCGGTCAAGCTGGTTGAAGTCTTCGAGCGCATCCTGCGCGACGAGGATTCGCGCGTGCAGTATCACTTTGTCCTGATCGATTACTTATGCAAGATCATCGGCGGCAGTGCCAAAGCGGGAAGCGACGTAGACGAAATTCGCTGGGCGAAGTTGGACGAATTAGAGGCGTGCAGAGTAGCGCCGGAAACGTGTGCCGTGGTGCGAAAAGCAATCCTCGGGAATTGAGGATAAACGTGGCTTAATTTCTGCTCGCCACGGTCTGCCCGCCCTCGTGGCTCTCGGGATGAACGTGCCAGGGTACGTTTTCCGCGGAGATCTCGGGATGCTGGCTCAGAAAGTCGTGCGCCAGGGCGTTGGATGAGGGGTCGTCCTTGCGATCGTCGAAGTAAGCCGCCTGTTGCGCCGCTTTGTCTTTCAGCCCGAGACGGCGATAGATGAGCATCAGGTTGTAATGCGCGGCAAGGTCGTCAGGATCGATGGTCTGCACCAATTCGTATTGTTCGCGTGCCTGATCGTATTTGTGCTGCTGGTAATAGGTGTATCCCAGCTCGCGATGCGCGTCGCGCAAGCGCGGATATTTCTTGATCACGCTGAGGAATAGCGCCTCAGCCTCCTCCAGATTGCCCTGCTGGCGCAAGATAGACGCGCGATAAAAGACGGCGCGCGCATCGCCCGGCGCAAGCTGCAAGGCTTTGTTCAGCGCCTGCATAGCTTCGTCGTAACGCTCGTTGCGAAAGTTGGCGAGCGCGACGTTGGTGTAGGCATCCGGATAATCAGGACGCAGCGCCGCCACGTGCTCGAATGCCGCGATAGCCTGCGCATACTGAAGCTGGTTGAGCAGCGCGACGCCGTAGTTGTTCCAGCGCATCCACTCGTTCTTGTCGAGCTCGGCTGCCGCGGGATTGTGCGCGGCGAGCTGCACCGTTTTGCTTCCCATAACGACGATCGGGTAGTTCGACGGCGTTCCTAAAACGAAATTTGTCCAGGCCTGGCGGAAGCGGCGATAGTTGACCTTGGTCGTGACTGCGAGCGGGAACTTCGTGTCCTTGGGAATCGTGAACTGATACCGCACCAGATCGGAGCTTCCCGGCATGATGGTGTTGTCGTAAGGTTTGGTGTGCGTCTCCCAAACCTGGTGACGGTCCAGCCACTTGCCGTCCTTGCCGATGAGCCGGTTAGTGTAACTATGCGCGCCGCTTTCGAGATCGCCGTTAGGCTGGAGATAGCCGCTGTGCGTTAGGCTGCGACCGTCCGAATCTTTCACCTCAAACTCGACCCAGGCTTCGTAGAAGTCGCGCTGCTCCGGCACGAGGCTATGTCCGATCTTCTTGTTTTGGATTACGACCGAAAGAGTCAGATTCTCGCCCGGCCGTAAATCGAGCGTCGAGCTGCCGAGCGGTGCGATGTCGATGCGGTTGTCGTTGTCCGTCGCCGCAAACAGGTCGATTCCCAAGGTGTCGTCCTGCAGCAACTGAACGGTTTGGACGAGCTGCTGGTCGAAGCCGAAATACTTTGCGATCGCAGTGTTAGCTCCGAGCCAGCGATGCGAACCAATCTTGCCGTCGGTTGCGCCGTAATCGTTCGGCGCATCCACCGGCTTCATGTGGCAGGTCTGGCACGTAGAGACAGCGTCCTTGCGGTAGAAAGGCAGCGGGTTCTCGCGCGACCACGAAGACTGCTGCCACTCATCATAGACGCTGAAGGCGCGCTGCCACTTGTAGTCGTTGAGCTGGCGCGGCACAGCCGCTTTATGGCACACCGCACAGAATTCCGACGTCTTGTAGAAATCCTGCATCACCGCCCTGCTGTGAAGCTCGGGGTTGGCGAGAATCTCGTCGTAACTCACCTGGCCGGGGATGCGCGTTCCGTCCACTTTCACCATGGCGGCAGGTGTACCCATCACGTAACTTCCCGTGCCGCTCGTGCTCTGGACTTTGACAATGGAATGGCAGACGCTACAGGTGACGCCATCATTGTCAATCTGCGTGCGTTCCATTTTGGAACCCTTGGTCAGCGCGCCGCCGAACAGCGCGATGGGATTGTGGCAGCCCTCGCAATGCCGGGTGAACTCAATGCCCTTGCCGTCGATCAGCAGGTTGACGTTCTTGATGTAAAAGGGCTCGCGGAACGAGTTGGCGTGTGCCGACTCGCGCCACTGCTTGTGTGCATCCTCATGACAGTGCCCGCAGTATTCCGCCGTGGGAAAAGCTCCCGGCTGAATAAAGCCGCCGCTTTCGGTCTTCGCCTGGCTGGGTAGAAAAGGAGAGTCGGCGCCGAAGCGGATGTTGTAGTCCTTACGGACCTGCTCGTCGTAGTTGGAGACGAGGGTCGGTTTCACTTCTGAAGTGGACGGCGTTGACGCAGTGGACGCGGTGGACGAGCCGTCGTGCGCTCCTGAAGCGGAAAAGCTGTATCCGGCCGCTATAAGACACACGCCGAACGCCATGATCAGTTTGCCGGATGCGAACACACGTCGGGACATAGGCGGGGATTCAGGAACTTTATACCCGGCAGTTCCAGCTCACAAATAATGCAAAAGGATTACCAAGTGAAAGTTGTCGGAGCGAAGTTAGTTGTGAAAGTCGTCTCATGGGAAGGTCTGCAAAGGCGACGCTTGGGTCAAGACGGCAATTCGTTGAAACGCACGATCCCGAAGCGCACTTCCCCGAAACGTTTGATTCTGAAACTCTTCATCCTTCAGGAACCCGCAGCATCCAATGTGTTAGGCTTTTCTATGGACTGCTGCCGCCGGAGGACGAGTCCGCCCGTCCCGGCGATGTGAATTTGATGTCCCCGCCTACGCCCTTCGGGCCAAAGGAACAACGCTTTTGATCGGAAAGGTCATTTCCAAAGTCATCGGGACGAAGAATGAGCGCGAGCTCAAGCGCATGTGGCCTGTTGTGGCCCGAATCGGCGCGCTCGAGCCCCAGATGCAGAAGCTCTCCGATGCCGATCTGCGCGCCAAGACTGAAGAATTCCGGCAGCGCATCCAGGACGCGGTCAAGCGCGCCGCTCCCAACGAGATTTCGAGCGAGGGCGAAGAGCAGAACATCCTCAAGAGCAAGCGCGATCCTGCGCTGGAAGAGGCCTTGAACGACGTTCTTCCCGAAGCCTTTGCCGTAGTGCGCGAGGCCGGCCGGCGCGTGCTGAACATGCGCCATTTTGATGTCCAGCTGATCGGCGGCATGGTGCTGCATCAGGGCAAGATCTCGGAAATGAAGACTGGCGAAGGAAAAACGCTGGTCGCAACTCTGCCCGTCTATCTCAACGCTCTTGCCGGGCGCGGCGTACACGTCGTTACCGTAAACGACTACCTCGCCAAGCGCGACTCGGAGTGGATGGGAAAGCTCTACACGTTCCTGGGGCTCAGCGTGGGCGTAATCGTGCACGATCTCGACGATAACGAGCGGCGCGAAGCCTACGGAGCCGACATTACTTACGGCACCAACAACGAGTTCGGTTTCGACTACCTGCGCGACAACATGAAGTTCGATCTCAAGGACTGCGTGCAGCGCGGGCATCACTTCGCCATCGTGGACGAGGTCGATTCCATCCTTATCGACGAGGCGCGCACACCGCTCATCATCGCCGGCGCCAGCGAGGAATCGACCGACAAGTACTACAAGGTCAACCGCATTATTCCCTCTTTGGAAAAAGGCGAAGAGATTCAGAAGAGTATCGAAGAGACAATCTTCACCGGCGATTACACCATCGACGAGAAGCACCGCACTGTCACCGTGACCGAGCAGGGATGGGAAAAGGTCGAGCAAACGCTGGGCATCGGCAACATCGCCGATCCGGAGAACTGGGCGTGGAAGCACCACGTCGAGAC
>JAFAUE010000057.1 GCA_019243475.1 Acidobacteriota bacterium
TTTCCGCCATTTTCTGCAACGGCATCTTCTGCCGATATTGCGGCCATTTGGTTAGGAAGGCTTTGATCTTCTGCTCGACGGCTGACTGCCGCGTCGTGACGTCGAGGAAGAGGATCAATTCCGGTCGCGACGACATCAACAGCTTCCATGTAGCAGACGGCTGAGCGTACTCCCTGGACTGGAGCTGCTTTGCCAGGCTTTTGGCATCTTCTTCAATGTTCTGCCACTGCTCCACAAAGTGTTGCCGCGGAAGCAGTTTCTGCATTGCATGGATGTCCTTGTCTGACATTTTCCTGGTCAAAAAGTACATCCGTGCAGCGGCCGGATCCGATTGCACACCGATTTCGCTCAACTGCTGGCGAGTTTTCTGCAGGGCAGAAAGCCCCGTGGTGTCGATCTTGGCCGTCGTCCACGCCGGGAACAGCAGCTTCATCCAGCCTTCTTTTTCAAATGCTTTCATTACCGCGAGAGGATCATCCTCGTGGGCGATCTGTTCGACTTCATAACCGATGGCGCGACTGGAGATGTTCTCCAGATAATTGCCCTCTTTCGCGGCGTCAAATCGCGCCTGTGTACGTTCTTCGAGGGTCCAGTGGAAGCGCGTCATCAACCGCACGGCGCGCAGCATTCGCGACGGCTCCTCCAGGAACGCGTAGTTCTGCAGAATCCGCAGGTGCTTGGTTTCGAGATCGGCAACGCCGTTGAATGGATCCATCAGCAGCCCGCGGGAACCCGGATTCAGCGACAGCGCCATGGCATTAACGGTAAAGTCGCGCCGGCGCAGGTCTTCATTGATGGTCTCGAAGGTTACTTCGGGCTTTCCCGGTTTGGGATAGCTCTCCGAGCGGGCGCTGGCAATCTCGGCGCGCACATGGTTCGAAAAGAGCACATACAGAATGCGCAGGTTCTCGTCGCTGCCCTGGATGATCGCACCAATTTTCTGCAGGTCCTTCTGCAGCTTGGACACATTTCCCTGGACGGTAAAATCGAGATCGCGAATAGAAAAACCACTGATGATGTCGCGCACTGCGCCGCCGGTGAGATAAACGTTCATCTCATGCGCGCGAGCGATCTCCTGCACCTGGCCGACGACCTGGAGCTGCGCCGGGGAGAGCCGGCTCTCCATCATGTAAATGTAATCAGCCATCCTGGTGTTCGCGTTGCTCCCGGCACGGCAGGATATTCACAGCGAGCCAACAGTCCAGGCGGCCACCCCGGCAGGACGCACGGGGGCTGACCGGCCCGGAAACCCTAAGCCAGTAAGTATCTTCCAAACCAAACACTTAGCGTGAAGCGGCCCTCGAAAGGTCTCGACAAACCTAGAACAATATCATAGCCATTGACAAGTTGGCTACTAAGGGACACCAACAAGCCAATCCTGAATCGGTAAACGTGGCAGAATCGTCAAGGCTGCTCAGCTTCTAAGCTCCTAAGCTGCTAAGCAAATCCTCAGGTTTCTTCGCTCGCCGACGTTGCGACGGAACCGCTTGCTTTTTGCTGGTGGCTTAGCAGCTTAGAAGCTGAGCAGCTTCTTCCCATGCCCTCCACGCACAAGAAAGTCATCGTCCGCAAAATGGACCGCGACAGTCTGACTGGCTATGTCGCGGGGAACAATTTCGTCGCGGACGGCAGGCTGGAGCTACTGACGCAATCCGGCAAAGTGATCTTTATCGACTTGCGTGAGGTGAAGGGTGTGTACTTCGTCCGGGACTTTGCCGACGCCGAGTCTTTGGGACGCAAGACGTTTACTACACGTCCTCGCAGCGAAGGCCTGTGGGTGCGTATTGAATTCGTGGACAATGACGTTCTTGAAGGTTTGCTGCCGAATGACCTGACGTTGCTCACCGGCGAGGGTTACCTGATCATTCCACCCGACACGAGATCCAATACACAGCGCATCTTTGTCCCGAGAACGGCCGCATCGTCTCTTACCGTGCTGTCAGTGATCGGTGGCGGAATCCGCAAACGGAAGGAAGTAAAGGATACAACTCAGGTCCCAATGTTCGACGAGAATGCCGCGGGACAGTGACCTTCCCGAACCAGGAGCTTACTTCTCGACTAACACCAGCTGCCCGTTCTCAATCTTCAAGTCACTTACGTAGTCAGGCAATTTAAGCTTGTCTCGAGTGCTCGCATCGTTCAGGATTTTCTTTTCAAACGCTTCCTGCACCAGCGCTGCCGGAATCGGCATACTTCCGACCTGGAAGCTGGTAGGTACAAAATCGACGTAGCCATTCTTGCTGCCTAAGCGTCCGCTAAACGTAACGACCACATCCTTGCCGGCGAGCTTGGTAGTGAACTGCCCTTTCACCTGATCGCCGTCAAATACCACCTGCTGATCCGTGACGGCAACTTGATCTGGTGACAATGAGGTATTTGCGTTCAGATCATCTGTAGTCGAGCTCTGCTGTGCGCTGCCGGGCTGTGCCGGTTGTGCACTCGGTACTTGCTGATTTGCCGTCTGGGGATTTGCAGCAGCGAGTGCAGCCGCTACCTCTTGCGAGGAAATGTGAGCTTCGAGCCCGGTTTGACCATTGGCATGCGCCTGCTCCAGCTCGCCTAGCTTCGTCTGAAAGGAATCTGCGGCAGCTGCCTGAGCAACCGGCGGGACTACCTGCTGGACTTGTAACCGCTGCGGCCGCTTCAGCAGCAGAATCAGGGAGATCAGAATCCCCACCAGCAACACGATCTGCACGGCTCTGTAGATCTTCAGCACGGAGCTTCCCCACACCGCTTGGCTGCTCTACAAGAACATGCGCGCAAGAAAAGCGCCAGATTACTTTTGGCGGGAGTCCAGTGGCTGGCTAGAGTCCGATCGCAGTTTGCCGGTAAACATCAGCCCCAACATGCGGAAGTCACTGATGAACGACCACCACGGATATCCGAATGTCGCCGGCTTATTACCCTCGAAGACAAAGTGGCCGGTCCAGGCGCAGCCGTAGGCAATAGGAATCCAGAGAAACGCCCAAAGGTAGTGTTGGGTCGCAAGCGCGCCGAAAAATACCAGCAAGCCCAAGGTTGTGCCAGCCGCATGCAGCCAACGGTTCCTTCGATCGGAATGCTGCTGGAGATAAAACGAAAAGAACTCGTCGTAGCTGGAGAACCTTTGATGGCCCATCGGAATTCCTTCTTGGGACTAGCGCACGACTCCTTCCAGCGGGGAGCTTGCCGTCGCATACAACTTCTTTGGCATCCTGCCGGCAACATATGCTTGACGTCCTGCTATCACCGCGTGGTGCATGGCCTCCGCCATCAACACTGGGTCGGCGGCATTGGCGATTGCCGTATTCATCAAAACAGCGTCTGCTCCGAGCTCCATGGCCACAGTGGCGTCGGAGGCAGTTCCCACTCCCGCATCGACGATGAGCGGCACCTCGGTGATCATCTCGCGGAGAATACGAATCGTCGCCGAGTTCTGAATCCCAAGACCGCTGCCAATTGGCGCCCCCAGAGGCATAATGGCGCTTGCACCGGCATCCAGCAGGCGCTTGGCCACCACCACGTCGTCAGACGTGTAGGGCAGAACCGTGAATCCTTCTTTCACCAGTGTCTTTGTAGCCTCGATTGTCGCCTGTACATCGGGGAACAGCGTACGCTGATCACCGATCACTTCCACCTTCACCCAGTCTGAAAGACCAACTTCACGGCCTAGCATTGCCGCGCGCACGGCCTCGTCCGCTGTATAACACCCCGCGGTGTTGGGGAGCAGGAAGTAACGCTGTGGATCGATGAAGTCGAGCAATGACTCCTTACTGCGATCGAGGTTGACGCGACGAACAGCAACAGTAACGATCTCGGCGCCTGAAGCTTCAATCGCACGCGCCGTTTCCTGGCCGTTCTTGTATTTCCCAGTGCCGACAATCAGGCGCGAGGTGAAGGGGCGTCCGGCAATGACCAATACATCCATGTCGCTATTCTAGCGGCTTAAACGCGCTCCGCTACGGGAACTGAGTGGTCGTACAGTGCGTCGATCTCTTTCTTGTACTTCGCTTCAATCACTCGGCGGCGAAGCTTCAGGGTCGGAGTTATTTCGCCGGCATCGACCGTAAAGTCTTCCGGCGTCAAAGTTAATTTTTTTATGGTTTCAAATTGGGCGAGACCAGCATTCACACTTTCCACGATTTTCTGATATGCGGCGATGACTTCTGTCCTTCCCACCAGTTCACGACGCGACTGGAATGCAAGCCCCTGCTCGCCGGCCCAGCGCTCCAGAGCCACAAAGTTTGGACAGATCACCGCACTGATGAATTTCCGCGTATTGCCCACCAGAGCTACGTGCCCAATCAGTGGAAACATTTTCAATTTGTTTTCGATTGGTTGCGGAGCTATGAACTTTCCTCCACTGGTTTTGATGAGGTCTTTCTTGCGGTCAGTGATGCGCAGAAAGCCTTCCGCGTCGATCTCAGCAATGTCCCCGGTTTTGAACCAGTCGCCTTCAAACGCGGCAGCTGTTTCCGCCGGATTGTTCCAATAGCCTTTGAAGATCGATGGACCACGGACCAACAGTTCGCCGTCGGCAGCGATGCGGCATTCGACATTCGGCAGCGGCTTGCCGACGGTTCCAATCTTGTTCGCGCGGGGATCGTTGACGGCGATCACCGGCGACGTTTCTGTGAGCCCGTAACCCTCGAAGATGCGGATTCCCATATCGGCATACCATCGGGCGAGATCGATTCCTAACGGCGCTCCCCCGGAAAGGAACATCTCCACTCGCCCTCCGAAGCCCGATGCAATAGCCTGGTAAACCAGCTTATTGGCAAGCTTCCATTCCAGAGCGGAAGGTTCTTCGCCGCGCAGAAGTTGGTTGCGATGCCTGGCCCCGACGGATTGTGCCCAATTGAGGACCATCTTCTTTGCGCCTGCGCCAGCGCGCCGCTCTACTTCCTGGCGGACCTTCTCATACACGCGCGGCACGGCGACGAACAGGTGCGGACGCACCTGCTTAAGCTTCGCGGGGAGCTCATCAAAGCTCGGGCAATATGCAACCGTCACGCCGCGCAGGAAGCACAGATAGTCCACATGCCGGGCCGTTACATGCGACAGTGGAAGAAACGACAAGAACACGAGTCCGGGACGCCAATCGAGAGAACTGCTGGTCTGCGCAAGATTCGAGGCTAGATTGCCATGGGTAAGCATTACGCCCTTCGGAACACCCGTCGTCCCGGAGGTATAGATAATCGTCGCCAGGACGTCCGGCTTGATTGCGCGCGCATACTCCTCAAACGCAGCATCGCGTCCGACCGACTCATGGCCGCGCATGATCGTGCTCGCGCGGACGGCATCATGGGAATCAACCTCGTCCATGACAACTATATGTTCCAGCCCCGTTCCCGATTTGATACTCACAACTTTCTCTAATTGCTTTGCCGTGGAAACCACCACCACGCGGGCACCGGAGTTCTGCAGGATAAAGAGCGATTGCTCTGCGGTGAGCGTGGGGTAAATAGGGACATCGACGGCACCGATGAGCAGGCAGGCCCAGTCGGTGATGGCCCACTCAAATCGATTTTCTGCGATCAGCGCAACGCGGTCTCCTGCGCGAATTCCCCAATTCTGCAGTTGCTGCGCGAACTTATAGACCCGCCCATACATCTCGCGCGCAGAGATCGCATGCCAGGCGCCTGCCTGCTCATAACTCATCGCGTTAGGAAGGTCGCGATCTAGAGCGGAGAAGAATACGTCGCAGAGTGTGGTGGGACTGCTCAGGGTCTCGCCTCCATGCCACTCAGCAGAAGATCGATTACCGGGTCAGCGGCTGCGGCGAGGTCGTACTCACGGTTGCTCAGCACCCACGACGTTACTAGTTCGTCTAGAGACCCAAACAAACAGGCGGCGGCAATCTTGTCGGACATTCCCGAGCGGATGGTTCCGGCCTGTTGTCCTTCCCTGATGATCTCCCGAATAAGATCGAAATATCCTTTGAGTTCCCGATGCGAGAATTCAGCGAGAAACTTTGCGCTCTGCCGCAGCTCAGTTTGTAGAACCACGGCAAGGCTGCGGTGCTGGTTCAAGAGGCGCAAGTGCAGCCGCGCCAGAGCCCGCAATTTTGCCGGAGCATTCGACAACGGAGCCAGTTCTTCCTTGGCGCGTTGATAGAACCTTTCGAAGGCCCCGTCGAGTGCAGCCATAAGAATCTGCTCTTTCGATTTGAAATACAGATAGACGGTCCCATCTGCGACACCCGCGCGCTCCGCAATGTCGGCGACACGACTTGAATGAAATCCGCGTTCGGCAATCACCTCGATGGCAGCATCGAGAATTCGACGGCGTTTGTCCGGAGTACGCAGCCCGTTGGCGCCGCTTTCGCCCGATCTGTGGGACCGTTGGCCACTCTTGCCTTTCCTTATCTGCCGCGTCTGCGCCATGGCTACAAGTCCGAACTCTACTGGGTTTCCGTCCCGTGAGGCAAGATAGCTCCATTGACCAAAACATTGCAGGCTAGTACGCTGGCTTTCCGCTCAGGAGCCACTGGAATGCGCAGAAAACCGCTGGGCCCGCTTGTGCTTTCATTCTTACTGGCTGGATGGTTGGGTGTTAACTCCAGCGCCGTAGCTCAGAACTCACCAAGCCCACTCCCGGAGCCTACCGTCAAAGTTGGCGACACCGCTCCGGACTTCTCTCTTCGCGACACAACCGGGAAGCAGGTTAAGCTCTCGGATTTTCGCGGCAAGGACAATGTCGTCCTTGCGTTTTACGTCTTTGCCTTCACGGGCGGTTGAGAGAAGGAAATGAAAGCCTTCCAGGATCAGCTCAAGAACCTCGAAGGCACAGATACCCAGGTCCTGGGTATTAGCATGGATAGCCCTTTCGCCAACAAAGCCTGGGCGCAGCAGATTGGTGTTACATTTCCGCTGCTGAGCGATCTGGGCGGCGACATCACGAAAGAATACGGAATCTACAACCCGCAATATAAAGCCGCGCGCCGCGTGACCTTCCTGATCGACAAAGAAGGCAAAGTGGTCGAGGTCGAGAAGGACAAAGACGCGCTTGATCCTACAGCAGTAGTAACCATGTGCCAGCGACGGAAGATGAAGAGTTAGGTCCTCACGCTTGACACAGACAGGTGCGGAGTCCACGATGTTCGGCGTTCGATAAGCTCAACATCGGAGCCGCACCTATGCTTGATCGTCGTCGCTTCCTGTTCTCAACCGCTGCTGCAGCTGCATTCGCCGGCCTGCCACTTTCCTCGTCCGAACTGCAGGCCCAGGTTGACGACCATCAACCCCTTCCCCCCAAGGATCTCTACGACCGCGACCAGGAAGCCTACTGGAGCGAACTTCGCAAGCAGTTCGTGATTCCTGCCGACGAGGTTTACCTGAATAACGGCACAGTCGGCTCGTCGCCGCGCCCAGTGCTGCGCGCCATCATGGAAGCGTATCGCGTGACCGAGCAGATGGCGCAGGACGATCCTGAGGACTATCCCATTTGGGGATATGGAGCGTGGAACGAATTCCGCGATCCATTGGCGGCATTTGTAGGTGCTACCAGAGACGAGATCGCGCTAGTCCGCAACGCTACTGAAGCGAATAACTACATCGCGAACGGCCTTGAGATGCAGGCCGGTGATGAAGTCCTGATGAGCGATCAGGAACACCCCGGCGGAGAACAGCCATGGCTGTTACGCGCGAAGCGCTACGGCGTCGTGGTGAAGAAGTACCAAATCCCACTTCCCCCGAAAAGTCCGGCAGACATCCTGAATCGTGTCAGCGATGCCATCACCCCCCGCACGCGCATTATCTTTGCCAGCCACATCACCACGGTCACGGGAGTCGTACAGCCGGTAAAAGAAATTGCCGCGCTCGCACGCTCCAAAGGAATTCTCAGCGCATTTGACGGCGCTCATGTCATCGGCATGATGCCGCTCAACCTGCACGACATTGGCTGCGACATGTACACGTGCTCGCCGCATAAGTGGTTGCAGGCGCCAAAAGGAAGCGGATTTTTGTATGTGCGAACCGACATTCAGGAGAAACTCTGGAATACGATCGCGACGGAAGGCTGGCAGGAACCGGAACTCAAAGCGGAACGCTTCCAGCGCATCGGTTCTTCCAATGTTCCTATTCTCGCCGGACTTCGCGCTTCGATTGCTCTCGCGCAGAGCATCGGAATCGACCGCATCGAGCGCCGCCATCGTCAGCTCGCCGACCGCATGTTGGCAGAGATGACAAAGCGGGGCGCCGAATCGTGGACGTCGCCGGACCCAACTTTACGCTGCGCGATTGTGACGGTAAACGTGCCGCCGCTGAAAAGAATGGAGATGGAAACGTGGATGTGGAAGCAGAAGAAAATCCGAATTCGTGGAGGAGAACCGTCCAAGCTGCGCCTGTCGACGCCGTACTATCTCCTGCCCACCGACATGGACCGTTTCCTCGCAAGCTTTGATGAATTTAAGAGGCAGAATCGGGCTTGACCCGGGGTGTGGCGATAACGTCTGAGTCGCGGCGCACGGGAAATTTTTTTTGGGGCGGGAAGGTGGAAGTACAAAGGCAAAACCAAAACCTCACGCGGATGCACGCGGATTCAGCGGATCACGCGGCTTGTCTAGAGTTCCATTGAACACACGCGCGGCGGCGGAGTGCACGAAATTGGTGCGTCGGACGAAGCAATCAAACGATCCGCGAGAATCCCTTAGATCCGCGTGCATCCGCGTTAGGTTTTTGCAGTTGCTTTGTTTGCGATGCAACGAGTCAGCTCCCATCTAAGTTAAATAAAGCGAGCAATGAAGGTTCGTTGGGGTTTCGAGCTTAGGAGCTGAGCAGCTCAGGAGCTTAGAAGCTCATTCGATCCACATCAGCATGCCGTTACCGCGTGCCGCCGCATCTTCGTAGTACCCAAGCAGTTTTCCAAAATAGTGAATCAGCTCGTCCTCGCTATGGTTCGGACAATACACCTGCTTCCGTTCAGCTTCGGACTCATTGAACTCTTTGGCCTTGGCCACGATTGGGAAAGTGCAAAGCGCAGCGGCAACTTCTTTCACTTCGGCCGATGTGAGACACCGCACTGGCCCGTAACCCATAATTTTGGCTTGATCGGGGATCTCGCGCGCGCCCAGCACTGAGCGGTCCAAAGGCTCCATTCCAGGCGGCTCCATTACTTTGCCCGTAAAGATGTAACGGAGACAGTGCCAAGACTTTTCCAGTTGCAGATCAGGCCCATTCGGACCAGCAACAGCGGTGCGATTGATCACGCCGAGGAAGAGCTTATCGACTTCCGCTTCCTCCTCTGCCGAAAGGTCTCCATGCTCAACGCTTTCGAGCAACAATGCCTCGTCAAGCATGGCTTCATAACCTTTCTTGAGCGAGTTGTAAAACGAATCTGGATTCCGTCGATATTCGGCCAACTCCGACTCGCTGGCTTGGCGTAAGAACGCACGCATGCCCATGGACTACGTCTCCTACGGCCCATGCTACTTCCAGTCGAGAAAATTTGTAGCCACTCATTTGGCTAGGAATGAAGATGGTAAGCAGTGTCGGCTACCGGCCTCTGGCTACCGGCTGCCGGCGACGGCAAAAGCAGACTGCAAGTTTAAAAGCTCATAGAGATGGGCTCTTGCCAGTTAGCTGGCGGCCAGTAGCCAGAGGCCGGTAGCCGACTTCGAGTAATCTACGTTTACTCATGCCCGAGTTCTGCGATGTCGCGCTTCCAGTCCCCCTGGAGACTACTTTCACCTATCGCGTGAATGGGCAAACCCCTGTCGTGGGCGGGCGCGTGCTCGTGCCCTTCCGCACTTCACGTCTGCCGGGAGTTGTAACGGCGCTGCACGACAAGCCTCCAAGCGTTGAAGCCAAAACGCTCCATACCGTGCTCGATGCCGTGCCGCTCATTGACGCGACGCTGATGCAACTGGCGGAGTGGATATCGCAGTACTACATCGCGCCGCTCGGTGAAGTCCTTCGCGGCATGCTGCCCTTGAAAGCAGAGGTCCGCCGGGACTGGGCGTACGCGATCACGCCCGCAGGGCGTAAGGCCCTGGCGGAATCGGCCGAGGGCGGGAACTCCGGGCGCTCCAGGCGTTCGATTGACGAACAGATGATCGAGTACCAGGTGCTGGACTATCTCACGCAAATGGAAGGCGCGCACGAAAAAACCTTGCGCAGTGCGACTGGCGCCTCGCGCGAGATCCTGCGCGGTCTGCAGGCAAAACGCTGGCTTACGCGCGAGGATGTTTCATCTGTGCGCGACGCCAGTCGAACCGTAAAACTCGTCCGCCTCCGCGGCGCGACGAATGGCGATGCGAGAGACAGGCTGAATCAGAACCAGCAGACGCTTCTCGCATATCTTGCGCGCTCGCCAGAGGGCGTACTGCTTGAAGAATTGCGCGAGCTCGACCTTCCACGCACCACGCTCGCGACGCTTGTGCGCCGCGGCATAGCAGAGATACACGAACAGGCGGCAGGCTTCCACCTTACGAGCATTCCCGCTTCGGCACACATCGCGCGCGAGAACCTCAATGCCGCTCAACAAACCGCTTTGGACAGTGTTGAAGCCAGCACCGGTGAACGAACGTTTTCTGTCACCCTGCTGCACGGAGTTACAGGATCGGGAAAGACCGCGGTTTATCTGGCTGCGATGCAATCCGTTCTGGCGCAGGGCCGCTCAGCTATCCTTCTGGTTCCCGAAATTGGACTCACCCCGGCGGCGGCTGCGAATCTGCATCGCGTCTTCGGTTCCGAAGTGGCGATCCTGCATTCCGGCCTAACTGATGACGAGCGCGCCGAGCAGTGGCACCGCATCCATCGCGGAGAGGCCCGCATCGTTGTCGGCACGCGCTCTGCTGTTTTTGCGCCGGTCAATGACCTCGCGCTGATCGTGGTGGACGAGGAGCATGACTCCTCCTATAAACAGGAAGAAACGCCTCGGTACCACGGACGCGATGTCGCCATTGTCCGCGGAAAGCTGTCGTCCGCCGCGGTTTTGCTGGCTTCCGCCACTCCCTCGCTCGAGACCTATCACAATGCCAGAACGGGAAAGTACCGGCTGATCGAATTGCGGGAACGGGTGCAGGAGCGTCCGCTGCCCGAAGTCGAGATCGTGGATATGCGCGAGGAATTCCAGCAGACCGGCGAAGAAAAATTCTTTTCGCGGCGGCTAGTCGAAGAAGTCAAGCAGCGTCTCAATGCGCGCGAGCAGGCAATGATTCTGCTCAATCGGCGCGGATACTCGGCGGTCGTCCTCTGCCGTTCCTGCGGCGAGAAGCTGCAATGCGTAAACTGCGCAGTCTCGCTGACGCACCACAAAGCTCCGCCATCTGGCCCCGCACTCAGCCGCCGCGTCCCCGCTGGACAGCGCCTCGAGTGTCATTATTGCGCCTATCGCTCAGCCGTGCCCAAGGTATGTCCCAAATGCGGAAGCGAGCACCTGTACTTTCTGGGCACCGGTTCCGAAAAGGTTGAGGAGGCACTACAGCAAGCATTTCCTGGTGCGCGCATCGGCCGGCTTGACCGGGACACGGTGCGAACGCGGCATGATTTCGAACGCGTGCTCAACCAGCTACATGCGGGAGAACTCGATCTTCTCGTCGGCACCCAGATGATCGCGAAGGGGCACGACATCCATGGAGTGACGTTGGTGGGCGTCGTCGGCGCCGACTTCGCGCTTGGGCTGCCCGATTTCCGCGCGGCGGAGCGCACTTTCCAGCTGCTCACCCAGGTCGCAGGACGCGCCGGACGCGGAGAGTTTGCCGGCACCGTTGTGCTGCAGACATATTTTCCCGAGCACTACGCCATCCGTTTCGCCGCGCTTCACGACTATCTCGGCTTCTACGAGCAGGAGCTGCGCTATCGCAACTGGATGCGATATCCGCCGTTCAGCAGCGTAGCCAACGTGCTGCTTCGCAGCGACAAACTGGATCAGGCCATGCGATATGCAGGAATCGTAGAGCAGTGGGTCAAACACACACGGCTCGAAGATGTCCGTGTCATGGGCCCTGCCGCGGCGCCGCTGGCGCGTCTGAAACGCGACTACCGCTATCACTTCATCCTGAAGTCAGCCAGCCGCGATCGACTGAACCGCGCCT
Source organism: Acidobacteriota bacterium (assembly GCA_019243475.1). Classification (GTDB taxonomy): domain Bacteria; phylum Acidobacteriota; class Terriglobia; order Terriglobales; family Acidobacteriaceae; genus Gp1-AA112. The sequence goes on from JAFAUE010000057.1 coordinate 12,017, forward strand.
TGCGAGCCATGATCGCCCACGCGGTTGGGGAAAAGGTTCCGCGTATCAGCATCATCGTCGACGTCGACCCGCAATCGCTGATGTAGCCTTTTCGCGTTCCGTTGCGACTACTTGATCACGTCCAGCAACCCTGCGCCGGCGAACGGCTCAGGCGCCAAACTCAGCACGAACATCAGTAGCGCGAACCAAGCCAATGCCTTTCGTGCCGGACTGAGCGGCGGATACTCCGGCACGGGCGGATGACGCATAAGGCTCAGAAGAAGAAAGACTGCCCACAGCAGCCATCCTGTCCACAGAAAAATCCCCATGGGAATCAGCGCGAGTGTAGTCAAGCGGGAAATCGTGCGATGCCAGCGCGGTGTGAGCGCATAGATGATGTGACCGCCATCGAGCTGGCCGCCTGGGAGCAGGTTCAGCGCTGTCGCGAACATCCCCACCCACGCAGCAATGGCAGATGGCGAGAGGCTGAGCTGGTCAAGCCGCAGGTGCGAATGCGCGGGAAACATCTTCCAAACCGCGTCGAAGATCAGTGGAAAGCCGATCGCCAGGCCCGAGTCTCCCGAGGTGTGTGCCGGCCAGGCATTCATCAGGGAAAAAATCAGCACCGGTACGGCGACCACGAAACCTGCAATCGGGCCGGCGATGCCAATGTCAAACAAAGCAGCGCGCGAACGAATCGGAGAACGGATCCGGATAAAAGCGCCGAATGTCCCGATCAAGGTTGGCGCCGGAAGAAAGAACGGCAGCGTTGCATACACGCGGTGCCTTTGCGCGTAAACAAAGTGTCCCATCTCGTGCGCGAGCAAAATCGAGAGCAGAGTAACGCTGAACGGAATTCCCAAAATGAGTCTGGAAGGCTGTTCTAAGGCCCAGCGCAGCGGAAACAGGTCGGCATCGGAATGGAACTGCGGCAGGCCTAGCGAGAAGTTGTATTGCAGCCTCGCGCCGACAATCAGCGTGGTGAAGATCGTTGCAAGAAACAGCAGCAGATGCAGCCAGTACCTGCGCCGGATCGGGTAAATAACATGAACTTCCTGCGGAAAAGGGCTCGGATCGAGAAGCTCAGTTGGAACCGCGGGATCAGACATCTGAAAGACTATTGTCTCATTGCGCAAACGAGCACGAAGGGCTGGAAATTTTTGGAAAGCGAAGGATCAGGAGGATCAGCTGGTAGCCGGTAGCTGGCCGGTAGCTGGTAGCCGCGTTCAGTCTATCGACTGCAGTTCTTTTCCTGGTTTGAAGCGCACGGCTTTGCCGGGAGGAATGCTGACCTCGGCGCCGGTTCGCGGATTGCGTCCGATGCCGGTCTTCCTGGGCCGCACGTTGAAGACTCCGAAGCCTCGCAGCTCGATGCGGTCTCCCAGTGCCAGGGCCTTCTTCATGCTCTCGAAGACGGTCTCGACCGCCATTTCGGCCTTGGTTTTGGTGATTCCCGTCTTGTTCACGACTTCATTGATGATGTCGAGTTTGATCACGAAACTGGCTCCGGCGAGTCGTTTGGACGCAGGTAATTGAACGCAGATGCTAGAGGAGTGCGGCGTCGTTGTCAAACACAGACAGCGGTCCGGATCAAGCCCAAAGCGTAGCGTTACAAAGTGGTTGATCAGCTTCGGACGGAGTGTTAGCACGGGAGTTGTCATGGCCTCTGTGTGCACCTCTTCCCGGCTTCACTCGCGACGCGACAGGCCCGGCGGCAAGAGCCATTTCTGGGAATTCCCTGCAGATTCCCTGCGAATTCCCTGGTGGTCATCGGAAACCCGCTGTTTATGCGGGTCGCAGCAAGGAATTTTTTTTGCGGGAAAAAATTCCCTGCTGAATTCCCTGCGCAGGGAATTTTGCTGCTCCGTATCCCACTTGTAATGCCAACCTGCTGCTGAGCCATAGGGTGTCACTACAATGGTCAGCCAGTGAAGACTCGCCGGTTTCACATCGCGCCGGAAGAAGCGTCGCCCAGGCACCCGGCAATTTTGGAATGTGCCGCCATCCTGCAGCATTCCGGCTTAGTGGCCATTCCGACGGAGACGGTTTACGGTCTGGCGGCGAATGCCCTCGACGCGAACGCAGTAGCCAAAATCTTCGCCGCTAAAGAGCGCCCGAGTTGGGATCCCCTGATTGTTCACGTTTCAGACTTCGAGATGATCTCGCGTGTAGCGCTGGACGTGCCCGAAACAGCCCGCCTCCTGGCCGAGAAATTCTGGCCCGGCCCCTTGACGCTGCTCTTGCCAAAATCCCCGAATCTGCCGGTCACCGTCACAGCAGGGCGGGAGACGGTGGCAGTTCGCATGCCGGCTCATCCCATCGCGCGTGCACTAATTTCGACCGCTAATCTGCCGCTTGCGGCGCCAAGCGCAAACCGTTTCGGACGCACCAGCCCTACCACCGCCGAACACGTATTGCGCGATCTTGAAGGCCGAATCGATGCCATCCTCGACGCCGGCCCCACGAACATCGGCTTGGAATCCACGGTTCTGGACGTCCTCCGCAGGCCGCCGCTGCTGCTGCGCCCGGGAGGCATAACGCGCGAGCAGCTCGAAGCTGTCCTCGGCAAAGTGGAGGTTTACACGGGTCCCGCACAGCCCGCGCAACCGGAGGCGCTACCGTCCCCCGGCCTGGCTGCGAAGCACTACGCTCCTGGCGCCCGCCTGTTTCTGACCGATGGAACACAGGAGGCTCTCATTCACGCGATCCGGCAGCATGTTGCAGCCGAAAGCGCGCGCGGCGAATACGTGGGAGTCATGGCTCCTTCCGGCTGGATCGATGATGCAACGTTAACCGCGGGCGGCGTGGTGCTGTTCGAGTGGGGAGAGTGGGGGGACTGGCCGCAACTCGCGCAAAACCTTTTCTCCGGCTTGCGCTATGTAGATAAACCCGGCGTCAGCGTGATTCTCTGTCCATTGCCGCCGGAAGAAGGAATCGGATCGGCAATCCGCGACCGCTTGATGCGGGCCGCGCAATAATCAAGAATCAACGGCGTCCGTTGCCGTTCTCGCCTGCTTTGAAAAGATACCGGATGCTCTGCTTGTAGATCAGCACGTTGGGATGGCCGCCGCGAACCAGCTTGATGCAGTTGCGGTCGTACCAATCGATGTAACCGTGAATCTCTTCGCCGTCCTTGAGCACAACGACCATCGGCGTCCGTGCCTGGATCTGCTTTTGGAAGTAAAAAGCCTCGGCATGGGTCTGCTCGGTTACGTTGCCGCGCTTGGGACCGCGCTGCTCAGCGCTGGTAAGCGCCGGTTCCCCTCCCGTTTCGGGACGGCGCTGCAGTGGAAGCGAAGGACGAATCAGCTTGCGATTTACAAATTCTTCGGCTTCAGTGGTGGGTTCAGGCGCGCGGCCAACAGCGGCGGAATTTCCCGGGTCTCTCATGGTCCCTAATCAACGATAGAGGCCCCAAGTGCAACTGCGCCTGCCAACTTACGCCACGTACACACCCGGGGCGGATTTGTTAGCGAGAAAAGGGCAAGGGTGCAACGTCTGAGGTTGGGTAAAACGTATCACAGACCGCAGACGAGGGCAAAAAAACGGGGCTATCTTTCCAGGCTCACGGCAAATGCATCGATCGACAACGAGCGCAGCAGGTTGCGGCGCATGCCGCGCTCCACTTCAGCCAGACGCTCGGACGCACTCACGATCCAGTCAAAGTCAACCGCCTCGCTTAAACGCGCCAGGCTGCCCTTGATGTCAATGTTTCGGACGAGTTCCGGCGTTCCCGATTTGAGCAGCAGCATGTCCTCGAGGAGCGCATAAAGAGTCCGTAGCAGCCGGTCGGTGCGGTCCCGGCCTTCTGCACCCGCGCGATAGGTTTCCGTCAGCTTGAACATCTCGCTGTGATCGGCCGCAGAGACAGCAGTCTGCAGAACGGTTAGAGCCGCGCTGCGGGATTCAACGTACTCTTCCACGTTAAATGCCAGTGCTCGCCCGACAGCCCCGTTTGCAAGACGAGCAATCAATTCTCGCTGCGCTGGTTTCAACTCCTTGCGCTTCGCTGCTACCGCGCCTTCAAGTTCAGAAGCGGGCAGCGCACCGAGGGTAAAGGTCACGCAGCGGGAACGTATCGTCGGCAGCAATTGTCCAGGATTGGTCGTCAGCAACAGCAGGCTGGCATACTCCGGCGGCTCCTCCAGAACTTTGAGTAGCGAGTTCGCGGCTTCCTTCATGAACGACGATTCGGTGAAGATCACGATCTTGCGCCGCGCATCCACAGGTTTGAAAAATACCGAGTCAATCACCTGGCGCACCTGGCCGACTTTGATCAGCATCTGCGGAGGATCCGGAGGAACGATCAGCACCTCGGGGTGAGTCTGGATCAGGATGCGAGCATCGCGCTTGTCGGCTTCGCGCATATTCTCGCGAGCTTCCACGGCTTCGGCAAAGCGGGCGTCAAGATCGTCGGCCTGGGCAATGCGAGTGCAATTGCTGCAGCGGCCGCAGAAATCGGGCAGACCGCCGGCTTGCGGCTGCTCCAGGCAGTTCAGGGTTTTGGCGATCATTTGCGCCAGGGTGTACTTGCCTGCGCCTTCCGGCCCGGCGATGATCGCGGAATGAGGAAAGCGGTCACGCGCAATCATGCCGCGCATGCGGTCCACGGTTTCGCGATTGCCGACAAAGTCCGCGAAAGGCATTAGCGTCGCGCCTCCAGCGTCATCTTCATTCCGTATTTGGGACGGAGAGTGATCAGCGGCTGCGGTTCCACCCGGTGTCCCGATACCAGCCGCAGGCGCCAGCTTTGCGCCAAAGTGGCGAGAATCAGCACACCTTCCATCCATGCGAATGACTCCCCGATACATTGGCGCGCGCCTCCCCCGAAGGGAAAATAGCTGAAACGCGGACGCCTGGCCTTGGCTTCAGGACGCCAGCGCTCCGGATCGAATCGTTCCGGATCGGGAAAATACCGCGGATCGCGATGCATCACGTACTGGCAGGTAAAGACCGTAGTGTTCTTGGGCAGAAAGTATGGCCCGAGGCGAAAATCGTCGAGAGCGAAACGGCCCATCGCCCACGCGGGAGGATACAGCCGCATCGATTCCGCCAGCACCATCTCCGTGTAACTCAACTTCGGCAGGTCGTCATAAGTTGGTTGACGGCCGGCCAGCACGGTAGCGAGTTCATCATGCAGTTTCTCTTCCGCCGCAGAATTCTGCGATAGCAGATACCAGGT
>JAFAUE010000065.1 GCA_019243475.1 Acidobacteriota bacterium
ACCTCGGTTACAAGATTTCCGGATCCGATCTGCGCGAATCCGCGGTTACTCAGCGTCTTGCCCGGCTTGGAGCAATCATCTTCGTAGGACATCGTGCGGAAAACATCACCGGCTCGGAGGCAGTGGTCACCAGCTCCGCAGTGGCCCGCGATAATCCCGAAGTGCAGGCCGCGCGCGCGCAGCACCTTCCAGTAATTCCACGCGCAGAAATGCTGGCCGAACTCATGCGTTTGAAGTATGGAATCGCCATAGCCGGGATGCATGGGAAGACCACAACTACGTCGATGGTCGCGGCAGTACTCGCTGCCGGCGGCCTTGATCCAACCGTGGTCGTTGGCGGCCGGGTCGACGCAATGGGTTCAAATGCACGTCTGGGAAAATCTCAATATCTGGTCGCCGAGGCCGACGAGAGCGACCGCTCGTTTCTCAAGCTTTCACCCATCCTCTCCATCGTGACCAACGTTGACCGCGAGCATATGGACTGCTATCGCGATATGGAGGATGTCGAGCAGGCCTTTGTGGACTTTATGAATCGCGTGCCCTTCTACGGAGCCGTGATTGCATGCGTCGATGATGAACGTGTGCGCAAGCTGCTGCCGAGAATTGAGCGCCGAGCCATCACTTATGGCGCAAGCGAGGCGGCAAACTTTCGTATGGCGATGCTGCAATGTGATCAGAAATCAGCTGATGGTCCTCGCAGCAGGTTTGAAGTTGCGAACGGCGGCAAGAAAATAGGCAATTTCGATCTCCACGTGCCAGGCCAGCACAACGTACTGAACGCCACCGCCGCCGTCGCAGCGGGCGCTGGACTCGACATCCCAGCAGAGAAAATTGCCGAAGCTCTCAATAACTTTCGTGGAGTGGATCGCCGATTCCAGCTCAAAGGCAAAACCGCCGGAGTTACGGTGGTTGACGATTACGGCCACCATCCCACCGAAATTCGTGCCACGCTCGCTGCCGCCCGGCAGTGCGGGTTTGCAAGAATTCACGTCATCTTTCAGCCGCACCGCTACACCCGGACCCGAGACCTCGCCGACGAATTCGCCACCGCTTTTAAGGACGCAGATTCAGTCCAGGTGCTCGACATCTATGCCGCGAGCGAAGAGCCGATTTCAGGAGTTACCGGGCAGGCGCTGGCGCAGCGGATACACGCGGCTGGCACTGCGGCTGAATACGTGCCGTCTTTTTCGGATGCCGTGAACGGCACTGTCTCGACAGCCCATGATGGAGACCTCGTGCTCACGCTCGGCGCCGGCAGCGTGTACCAAGTTGGGCCAATGCTGCTGGAGCGATTGGAGCAATCGGTCCAAGCAAACTCCGGCCAACGCGCGCTCCGCTAATCGTTCTGATTTTTTTCTCACCTGCCCGCACTTCTTTCTCTGCAATTTTGCAAAATCAAGTTATAGTTGCGAGTACGGCGATTCTTCACAACTGAATTAATGCCGCGAAACGACGCTCAGATCAAAGTGGAACTGCCCACGCGCGTCGATGTCGCTTCCGCTGGCGACCACGAACTCGTCTCCGAGTTCGACGGACCCTCTTCTCTCGCGGAACCGAACTCTGAACCGCAATTCCGGCGTGCCGACCGTCGCGTCAGTGTTCGTAAGGGCGCGCTGCCAAAAAAGACTGCCGGCCGAATTCGCCTGGCTCTGCTCGTTCTCGCAGTCCTTTCCGCCGGCGCGTTGGCGTATGGCAGCGTCTACCGCTACGGAGCACGAAACTGGAGATTCCGTATCGAGTCAAGCGATGACATCAATATCTCCGGTTTACAAAAAGTGAGCCGAAGTCAGGTAATGGAGGTACTCGGCGGCGACATTGGCCGCAACGTTTTTTTCGTTCCGCTCGAGCAGCGCAAGAAGCAGCTGGAACAAATTCCCTGGGTGCAGTCGGCGACTGTGATGCGCCTGCTGCCCAACCACCTTGCCGTGGAGATTCAAGAGCGAACTCCGGTAGCTTTCGCGCGCGTGCATAACGCCGTCCAGTTGGTGGACGCCCATGGTGTGCTCATGGATATGCCGCGACGTACGCATTTTTCATTCCCGGTGATTCTCGGCATATCAGATTCGGATCCACTGTCGAGTCGCTCCGCGCAAATGAAGATTTATGGCCGCTTGATTGGTGAGCTGGACGCCGGTGGAACACGCTATTCGACTGATCTAAGCGAAGTCGATCTGAGCGATCCAGATGACATCAAGGTGACCGTGACCGATCCTGACGGAGCCGTTCTGGTTCATCTTGGGAACGAGCAATTTCTCGAGCGATTCAAAATTTATCTTTCGCACGTGGCTGGATGGCGGCAGCAGTTCCAGCGGCTTGAATCTGTGGATTTGCGCTTCGACGGGCAGATCATCGTCAATCCCGATGAGACTCTGGCAGACAAGAGCCCTCGGGCGAAGCACCGCTGAGATGTTTCGCCGAGTAAGCAAGTGATACACGGAGTTTTGACAAAGTGGTGATGGCAAAGACGAACGAAAACACGATTTGCATTCTCGATGTCGGCAGCACGAAAACCTGCGTCATCGTGGGAGAGATAACCGAAGGCGGATTGCGCTATCGCGGACACGGTATAGCCGAGTCGCGCGGCACCCGCAAGGGCGCGATCGTGGAGCTCGAAAAGGCTACTGCCTCGATCCAGCGGGCAATGGAAGAAGCTGAAGACTCGTCAGAAATTGCTATTGAACACGCGACCGTAGGAATTGGCGGACCGCATGTTCGTGGCTTCAATAGTCGCGGGGGGATTGCGCTGGGAACGCGTCCGCGCGAGATCAATCGCGACGACATTCGCCAGGCTGTGGAGCGCGCTCGCTCAGTTTCACTTCCGCCTGACCGGCAGACGATCCATCTGCTTCCTCAGGAGTTCATTGTCGATGAGCAGGGCAGCATTCAAGATCCTGCGGGAATGATTGGTTTACGGCTTGAGGTAAACGCGCATGTGGTTACTGCCGCCGCGGGGGCAACCCAAAATCTGGTGACGGCGGCGAACCGTGCAGGTATTCACGTAGATGACGTCGTCTTCGAACCGCTAGGCTGCGCCGATGCAGTGCTCGATCCCGACGAACGGGAGCTTGGCATTTGTCTCGTCGATATCGGTGCCGGATCGAGCGAGGTGGTTGTTTTCTACGAGGGCGCAGTTGCGCACACAGGAGTCGTGCCCGTCGGCGGCGATCACTTCACCAACGACGTGGCTGTGGGATTGCGCACCCCACTTGCGGACGCGGAAAAGATCAAGCGGATGTTTGGTGCCGCTGTCGTTACCAGTGTCCCGGAAGGAAACGAGATTGAAGTGCCGTCGGTCGGCGAACGGCCGTCGCGACTTATGTCGCAGCGCACTCTTGGCGAAATCCTCGAACCCCGCGCTCGCGAACTCTTCGAAATGCTTCGCGAGCAGCTTCGCCAGGCCGGAGTTCTTGAGGCGCTGGGTTCCGGCTGCGTGCTGACAGGCGGAGCGTCGCGGCTGCCTGCCATCGCCGAGATAGGTGAACAGATCCTGCGCTGTCCGACCAGGCTTGGGAACATCAGCGGCATTCCGCGTATGCCGACCCGATTCGGGCAAAGCGATTTCGCGAGCTGCATTGGCCTGCTGATGTACACACACCGTGCCCGCGTAGGACGAATCCGGGAAGAACATGCCGGGTTCAAGGCGCGATTGAGAGCACTCTTTGTAGGAGCGTGAGAAGAAATTGGAGAATTAGGAATTTTGAATTCGTGAATTCGCGAAATTACGAATTGAAAATCGCGAAATCCCAAATTTGCAAGGGCATTCAGAAACGAGGGAGAAGAAGGTTCATGGCAAAAGGCAAACTCGACGGAAACGCAGAGGACATTCGCATCAGCTTCAACGACGATCCGCGAAACAACGCCAAAATCAAGGTGATTGGCGTGGGCGGCGGTGGCGGCAACGCCGTCAACCGCATGATCAACGCCAAAGTCGAAGGCGTGGAGTTCGTTGTCGCCAACACCGACCTGCAGGCGCTGCAGATGTCGCAGGCTTCGGTGAAGATTCAGCTCGGCGTTAAGCTCACCAGCGGTCTCGGAGCCGGCGCGAACCCTGAAGTGGGACGCAAAGCTGCACTGGAAGATGCACACCAGATTATCGAGGCTCTCGAAGGCGCTGACATGGTTTTTGTCACCGCTGGTCTCGGCGGTGGAACGGGAACAGGGGCGGCGCCGATCATCGCATCGTTAGCCAGCGAGATGGGAGCGCTCACCGTCGCGGTCGTCACCAAGCCGTTTGCCTTTGAAGGTAAGCGGCGGCAAGCGCAGGCCGACCACGGTCTGGCAGAGCTCAT